>DAHXOM010000284.1 GCA_027364825.1 bacterium
GATTAAATATGCTTTGACGTTACCCCCATATTTCAAATATTTTGATTGGAAAAAAGCTGAAGCTAAAGCTGACAAAGAAATATTGGCAGGAAAAATAAAATCGTTTGATTCTATAGAAGACTTTCTTTCAGATCTCAAGAAATGAAGATCATCCGTACGGATGTTTTCAAAGAAGACTACCAGAAACTTCCTAAAGCTACACAAGAAAAATTTACAAACAAAATCAACCTTTTTATTGATAATATTTATCATCCTTCGTTAAGGGTCAAAAAGATGAAAGGGCACAAAAACCGGTGGGAAGCAAGTATCGATATGTTTTACAGGTTCACTTTCGAGATTCATTCCGATTATTATCTCCTCAGGCGGATTGGCCCGCACGATTTTGTTTTAAAAAATCCGTAGGAGATAGGCTCAAGGGTCTCCCCATATCATTGAACAGATTTTAAGGAAGTATCGGGGGGCGAAGTAATGGGGTTCGGCTTAAATATTGAGATTCTTGAGTGAGGCGGCGGAGCTTATTCTGCCACATCACCGGAATTAAACCCCGTGGTCCTTTCCGATGCCCAAACGACGATCCATGGTAATTTTAGTACAAGATCGATTATAAACAGGGCTTACTAATCAATTTGTTAAATCTCTCATATTTCTTTTTGACAAAATCACCAGAGGAATACTTAGCTTCAACTTACCTTTCCCTTTTCTTTTTGAAAAAATCCTTTAGTATCAGGGATGCTTTTCCCTCAAGGATACCGGGTACAACCTCGATCCTGTGGTTCAACCTCTTATCGCTGAACATATCAAACAGCGTTATTGCACCCGCCTTTGCATCGTAAGCACCGAAGATCAGCTGCTTTATTCTTGCATGGACCATTGCACCGGCGCACATCACGCACGGTTCAATCGTAACATATAGACTTGCTCCGGAAAGCCTGTAATTTCCGATCGTCCGTCCTGCCTCCCGTAATGCGAGTATCTCAGCATGGGCAGAAGGGTCATTCATTGCTATGACATTATTATGAGCGCGAGCTACGACAGTATTCCCGATTACAACAACAGCGCCGACAGGTACCTCTCCCTGCTCTTGCGCTGCCCGTGCTTCTTCTAAGGCCATGTTCATATAATAAGAATGTGTATGCATAGTCCGGTTCAGGCGGAAAATACATTTGCAGAATAAGCCGGTACAACGGGTAGCACTCTACCGCTCCGCCGTCTTCATCTTTGTCCCGTACCTGAGAATACCTTTTACAACTCCGTCCACAATGCTCTCTTCGTACCGTGTTTCTTCGAGCTGGCGTTCTTCAAGCGGGTTTGTCACGAAAGAGGTTTCTATAAGTATGCTCGGCATATTGGCGTGCATAAGGACAAAAAATGGAGCACTCCGCACTCCGAGGTCGGGAGTATCGTAGCCGTCTTTCCTCAGGCTTCTCACCATGTCTTGCTGGATGTCGTTTGCAAAGATCGCGGATTCATTGATCTTTGCCGTTTTCATAAGGTCCTCGAGGATCAATTGCAGGTCGCTTAATTTTTTCGTAGAGGTGGCATTTTCTCTTGCTGCAACGATCATGGACGCCCTGTTGTGTGTCGTACTCAAATAGTAGGTCGTTATACCCTTTGTCCTGCGGCTCAGGCTTGCATTGGCATGGATGGATATGAAGATATCTGCGTTGCTCATATTTGCAATAGCAGTTCTTTCTTCAAGGGGTATGAACACGTCTTTATCCCTCGTCATAATGACTTGAAATCCCATGGCCCTCAATTTATCCGCAAGCATCTTTCCAATTTTCAGTGTTATATTTTTTTCCCTTACTCTGTTTGGGCCGATAGCTCCGGGATCGTGACCTCCGTGTCCGGGATCTATAACGATTTTTTTGACGGAAAGGCCGCTCCGGATCTGCGTTTCCGCAACCGGAACTGCGGGTAGTGTTTGTTTGTTGATAGTTTCATAGTCTTGAATAATCTTTGATATGGAAAGCCCGTTATTTTCTGTCTCTTCCGTCGGTTGAGCCGCTGCAGTTTCCGTCGGTTTTTCCGTCTGAACCGCGGCCGGTACTTCCGCTTTTTTGCCTTTTACGTCTATGATAATTCTGAAAGGATCCTCCAGATTAAAAATGGAGTAATCATCTATATTCCCGACGTCCAGGACAACCCGGGCCGTTTTGCTGTCGAATTGGCCTGCCCGGATCTCTTCGACAATACCGTCTTTTACGGACAACGGGGGCGTATCGCAGGTAAGCATCGTACCTTTCAGATCGATATAGATCCTCTTGCCGGGCATGCTGTCATCGGTCTGTTCAAGCAGGTGGCCCGAGTAAACAACCTCATTCGAGACATTGATTACAACTCGCGTATAATCACCAGCTGACCATACCTTGATACCATTCAGGACGGCGGCTATTTTTTTTACAGGGGTTGGTTGTTTTAACGTTATACTGCCCCCCAATTTTTTTACCCAGATCTTCGCCATGGGAGCAGAATTGCTGTTCGGATAGTTTTCCAGTATCAGTTTATAAAAACGAAGTGCGGTCTCCGTATCGCCCTTTTTTGTCCTGTATATCTCTGCGATCTTAAACAGCGCATCGTCCGCAAGGGTATTGTTTTTATAATGCTGCTGGAGCATTTGAAACGCATCCACCCCTGCGGCAAGATCCTTATCGAGGAATGATCGCGTGTACAGGCTGTTATAAAGGTTGCCTATGTTATAAAGTGCTTTAGGCGCATAACTGCTCTTCGGATAATTTTTATATACCTGTTCGAATTCATTGATAACATGTAACCATATATCCCTGTACTGCTGCTTCTGTTTACTGGAGTTGAGAATGTAGTAGTTTTTTACCGCTGCTGTATACAAATGTTTCGGTGTATTGGTTTTCACTGAACCATGGGCCGGTACAGCCGCAGTCAGGGATATCAGTACAACGGCGAATCCTCTGAGCAGGGTTTGTAGTGCATGCTTGTCTTGAAGAAACAAAATTATTCTTTTTATCTTTGTAGTATTAACCGTGCGATCTCCTGACATGATATACGTCTACAGCCACGCATCAATACCAGAATGGATTATAAGGATAATATCCCCAGGGAGGAAACATCCCGGGGCCGTAATCAAATCCCAGCCCGATGGAGTATGCCGGCAAGGTGCTGGTTTTGACTATGGGCCACAGTTTGATATAGGTAGCATCGATGACCGGGAATACATAGGACATGCTGCCTATGGTTCCCTTTTTAGGCGCTGCAACAGTACCCACAACAGTGACCAGCCTGCCGGGCCTGAACAGGTGTGTTTCGAGGTAACCTTTGTAGGACGCTCGGAACCTTCCGGAGGACTTGTCTCCTTTCACGGGCTTGTAATCGCTGTCGAGCGGCAGTTCCATTATTTCGAGTGAGGTGATGCCGCTGCTCTCATTTACCGAGCGTACAATCTCGCCGCCGGCCATAACGGTTTTCCCCTCATAAGCAGAGGGATCCTTTATGAGCATGCTGAACGTTATGGATTGATCCACGTTCGAGATTACGTTTTCAGGGATCTCTTTTGCGCAACCGGTAACCGTAACCAGCGAGACTGCAAGTAGTATATAACTTATTGCCTTAACCATACTGCCTCCTTGAGTATCCTATAATTATATAACATCTGAAATAAATTTTAAAGCGATAGTTTCCGTGAACCTTAAAGTACATTCCTGTTATATGGTTCGGGTTGATCCCTTTACAGAGTGCGTGATTTCTATTAAACAGATTGTATGAATTTAAAAAATTCCGGCATGAATAAATTGCTGTTTATAATCGTCCTGTCGGTACTGACGATCTTGTTCCATTATATGTACGGCATGTCGCACACAGCCATGCTTGAGGCGGTGCACCGGAGGCTGTGTTATATACCCATTGTCCTTGGCGGACTCTGGTTCGGTGTGTACGGAGGGGTTGCAACAGCAGCGGGCATCTCATTAGCCGTGGTGCCATTTATTTATATGCATCGATCCATGGGCCAAGAATTCATCCCGGGGGAGATTGTGGAGATTATTTTTTATGGCATTATTGGATGGCTTACCGGTATGCTTTCCGATGCACAAAAAAACGAACGTAAACAAAATGATGTTTTGAAAGAACAATTGAGGACATCGGAACGACTGTCGACCATAGGCGAGCTGTTTGCCTATATGATGCATGAGATCAGGAACCCTTTAAGTTCCATCAAAGGTGCAGCCGACATCGTTGCGGACCAATCGGTAAATCCGGAACGGAAGCTTGAATTTGCGGGTTTGTTGAAAAGCGAGATAAGCAGGCTGAACCGTACGCTTGATTCTATGCTTTCCTATACGAGGATGAAGCTTGAACCGGAGGAATGCAATATCAATGCCGAGATCGGCAAAATCATCGGCTTATTAAATGGACAGGCCGAAAAGAATGGTGTAAAGATAAACTTATTCTCCAAAGACGACGTTGTTGTCCGTGTGGACTGTGATAAAATGAGACAGGTATTTATTAACCTTATTCTCAATGCAATAGAAGCCATGCCCAGCGGCGGGAAGCTGGATATCGTAAGCACGGGAACGGACAATACCTACCGGGAGATCCTGTTTAAAGATACGGGCCCGGGCATAAAGCCCGAACAGATAAACAGCCTGTTCAAGCCGCTGTTTACAACAAAAAAAACAGGTTCCGGACTCGGTCTTGCCATTTCAAAGCGTATTGTGGAAGAACATAAAGGCAAACTTCTTGTCCGGAGCGAATTGGGCAGGGGCGCTGTGTTTACGGTGAGGATACCGTGCAACCAATAACTATTCTTGTTGTTGAGGACAACGAGGTCCAGAGGAAGGTCATAGAGTTTAACGTGTCGAGATCGGGCTATACGGCAATAGGTGCCGGCACGGTCAGTGATGCCCTGGAGCTCATGAAGCAGTACAAACCCGCTCTTGTTATAACCGATGTTATGCTGCCGGACGGCGATGGTATTGAGTTGCTGGAAAAACTATTAAGCATAAATCCTGAACTTGCGGTGATAACCATAACAGCCTACGGGACCATACGCATGGCAGTGGATGCAATAAAAAAGGGCGCGCATGATTACATAACAAAACCTTTTGAAAAGGAAGAGCTTTTACTTTCAATACAACAGTCATTAAAAGACAAAGGTACGATACTGCATAACCGCGGTAACCCCGGGTATGGTATTGTCGGCATATCACCTGCAATCCGGGAAATCCTCGATACGATAAAACACATTGCCGATTCGGATGTGCCGGTGCTTATAACCGGAGAATCGGGTACCGGCAAGGAGGTTATGGCACGGGCAATACACAATACCGGCAACAGGCATGACAAGACATTCATGGCGATCAATTGCGCCGCTATCCCTTCCAGCCTGCTTGAGGCAGAACTGTTCGGGTATACGAGGGGTGCATTTACCGGTGCTGTTAAAGACAAGCCCGGCAAATTTACCCGTGCAGACAACGGCACGCTTTTCCTTGATGAAATAGGCAGCATGGACATTACCGTACAGCCGAAGATATTAAGGGTGCTTGAAACAGGGTATGTAGAAAGGCTCGGCGATGTTGAGGGCAAAAAGGTCGATACACGGATTGTATCAGCCACCAACGCGGATCTTCCGGGGTTAATTAAAAAAGGGATATTCCGTGAAGACCTCTATTACCGGCTGAACGTCGTTCATATTCACATCCCACCGCTGCGCGAACGCAGGGAGGACATCAACCCGCTGATCCGGCATTTTTTAAACGAGTATTCCCGTGGTGGAAAACTTGTTATAGGCAATGAAGCAATGGACAGGATCTCGAACCATCCATGGTACGGCAATGTGCGGGAACTGCAGAATTTTATACGCCGTATCGTGGTCATAAAGGGTGACGGAACAATAACAGGGCATGACGTAGAGTCAAACCTGTCCCCGTCCGTTTCTTTGCACGGGCCTGCATCTTCCGGCGTTGATGAATCAATGGATGAGGCTGAAAAACGCATGATCGTCTCTGCCCTGGATAAAGCGGGACAGAACATGTCAAAAGCGGCAAAAATCTTAAAAATACCGAGGCACAAGTTGATCTACCGGTTAAAAAAATATCAGATTGATATGAAAGCCGCTGTCAAAAAAGAATAAAGAAAGGCTTTTCCCATCCCCTGCATGCCGATAGGATCTCCACGCGATGGAGCGACAGACGCAGTGGACGACAGTATCTTGTTGATCTCTTTTGAGGCCATGTTATAAGCAAGTCATGAAGCGGTTACAGGGCATTTTTATACTTTGCATTCTGATCTTTTTATTCTTTTTACCCGATATCCTGAAATCAAACTCGGTTTATGCGCCTGCCGATATGATCTACCTGTCAAAGCCGTGGAGCGAATATCAAAGCATAACACCGCACAATGTTCTTCAGGGCGACGGTGTTCTGATGTTTATTCCGTTCAGGTCGTTCTATTACGACCAGATCCAAGCACATCATTTCCCTCTCTGGAACCCTTATATTTACGGAGGGATACCGTTTTTTGCAAACGATCAAAGCGGTGTCCTATCGATATACAATCTTTTAAGTCTTCCATTTTCTTTTGCAAAGGGATTCCTCATCATGGCCATTCTCAAGCTTCTGATAACAGGGCTGGGTGTGTATCTGCTGCTGGATCTGTTCGGGCTCGACATGACCGCGTGCCTTCTGGGCAGTATGGCATGGACGTTCTCAGCGTACATGATCATGTACCTTCATCTCCTTACATCGACAGCTGCGGGCAGTTTTATTCCGTGGTTTTTTTATTTCTTTGAAAGGCTTATCAGATCAATCGATAAGCAATCAAAATCCGGTTACTTAAACATGGTCGGTCTTTCAGCGGTGGTTGGCCTGTCTTTTTTAGCCGGGCATGCTGAAACGACGGCAGTGGGCATCATGGGTCTGCTGATCTACGTCGCCGTAAAGCTTTTGTTCAACAGGAAATACATAATAAAGGGATTCTTTTATACGGCAACAGGCATCGTGCTTGGAACCACCATAGCATCTGTTCAGTTGCTCCCGTTCATCCAGATACTGTTGAACAGTGAGCCGCTGCTATACAGGACCGTCTCATACAACAGTGATATCGTCCGTCCTCTCTATTCTATGGCAATGATGTGGTTTGTTCCTTATATCAACTCCAATGCATCCTACAGTTACCTTTGGGACCATTATCTGAACCATCAAACGTTTGTATATGCGTATATCGGTCTGGCCCCGCTTTTGTTGAGCATCTATACAATGGTGCATGTCAGGAAAACCGGCAGGGATGCAATCCCGTTTATCATAACCGCGATGGCGGCACTGTGCATTACGCTAAATATACCGCCGTTTTCATGGCTTTTAAGACTTCCGTTGTTTGCGGCAGGGGGCAGATGGTATTATTTGCTGGCGGACTTAAGTCTGTCCGTGCTCGCAGGGTTCGGCGTACAGCATATTTTAAATACCGGCGTCCAGCAGAAGCACAAGCATGTGCTGATTACGGCAACCGCGGTGCTTTTCATGCTTTTGATGATACTGTATCTTATCGTACGGTTTCATACACCGTGGATCGCCCTCTTGCTCGATGGAGTGCGGATGCTCAAATGGCTGGTGCATACAAGCCTCCGGCCGGCTGTCTCGGTATTTTTTATGACCCAATTCTTCATAGCCCTTGTCTTTATTGCAGGTGCACTCTTTTTCCTGATAAAAGCCAGGACAACCCCTAAGATTGCAATTTTAGGCCTTGTCCTCCTTACCGTGACGGATCTTTTTACATTTGGAATAAATTACAATCCCGATCCATCCGCAGATGATTTGAAACCAACAACCCCTCTTATCCAAAAACTAAAGGAACTCAATACATCCGATTATACATTCTATGCCGGTGATGACCTCATGGTACCGAATCTCAATATGAATTACGGTATAAGGGATTTCAGCGGATACGACATAACAGTTTCGCTGATGTACCAGAGGTTCCTCTTTGTCTTGTTCCCCGGCAGCGCGCCGGTACTCGGGAATAACGGCAGCGATCCGCGATCAAGACCCGACATACCTCCGGATCTTGTGATCGCAAGCATTGCAGGCATAAAATATCTTGTTTTCCCGTCATCGACCAGTGCCGATAATGCGGGTTACAAAATGGTACAGTGTTTCAGGGACACCTGTTTATGGGAAAACCAGGATGCAAAGCCTGTCGTATATCTTGCGGACAGTATTACACCGGTCATGAATGATAAAGAGGCACTGGGTATATTATCCATGCATAATCCGGCGCTTCTGCACACCTCTCTGGTAACAGGTATTGACGAGACCGGCTCATTGAACAATGCAAAGATTCGATTGACGAGGATAAAGGATATGCCGGGAGAACATGTTGTAAAGGTCGATGCCGGGAGTAACGGCTTTCTTGTCATCAACGAACCGTACTATCCCGGCTGGCACGCATTTATAGATGGCAAGGAAGCCGAACTGTACCATGTGAATTACCTGTTTCAAGGCATAAAACTGCCCATGGGCAGTTACACGGTTAAGGTTATCTATGCACCCCGCATGTTTTATATCGGACTGATCATATCCGCTATAACCATAGTTTTCATGGCAGGGGTGGTTGTAATAAAGCTCCTGTTCACGGTATGACTGCAGTGCAGGAGTGCGCAAGGGTCCGTAAAAAAGATGAGTAATCGTACCGGGCTGTTGTGTCCGTGAAGATCGCAAAACGATCGTCATACGGGAACTGCTGAAGCAGCCGTAACCTCCGGGGAAATGCCTATCCCTTCCCTGCGGATCCGAACACCTCTATCCTGTTCAGGACCATGGCCTTCACCGCCTGACGCGTAGGGCCGAGTATCTTCCTGAGATCAAACTCTTCGGGGTGCTTTCCCAGCTCTTCCCGTATGCTCGCCGTAAAGGAGAGCCTGAGATCGGTATCCGTGTTGACCTTGCATATGCCCCTTTTGATCGCCTGTTTCATGATATCATCGGGCACGCCAGCAGTGCCCTTGATCGCCGCACCGTAGGTGTTTGCCTTTTTGACAATGTCAGCAGGCACACTTGATGCCCCGTGCAGTACCAGCGGTATGCGGGTCAGGCTTGCGACCCGATCGAGTCTTTCCATGTCAAGTCTTGGTGTGCCTTTGAATTTGAACGCACCGTGCGACGTACCGATTGCAGGTGCGAATGCATCAACGCCGGTCTCCCTGACGAACGTTCCTGCCTGATCCGGGTCAACGAGCGTAGCCTCGGCCTCACCCACCTTTACCTTGTCTTCTATACCCTGCAGCTGTCCGAGTTCAGCCTCGACAGAGACGTCTACCATGTGTGCAATGCGGACGACCCCTTTTGTCGCGGACAGGTTTTCTTCGTACGGTTTGTCCGAGGCATCCATCATAACGGATGTGTAGCCGTGCCTGATTGCAAGCATCACGGTCTCGAGATGCTTGCCGTGATCAAGATGGAGCACCACGTCTATACCGGCCGTTTCTGCTGCTGTCTTTGCCAGTGCAGCGAGGTACCCGATGCCCGCGTATTCTATTGCACCCTCTGTGGTCTGGAGTATCACGGGAGCGTGTGCTTCAAGAGCAGCATCCATGATGCCCTGAAGTGCCTCCATATTGACAAAGTTGAATGCGCCGACAGCATAGCCCTGTTCTTTTGCCTTCAATAATACCCTGTTCAGGCTAACAAGTCCCATAATTCCTCCTGCTTCCCAACTACGAAATCCTGACAGCTAAATTCTAAACATGTTTGTTTAACACCGGCACCTGTGCGGGCTGCGGCTCAATGATAATGGTGTGCTGTCCGCTCTGCCCGTGCCAAGGTATCAATACCCGCTGCGAATAGGGGTCTATGGTAACGTCGATCTGGTTCCCGTCGAGCAAGACGATGAATCCATCCGGATAGGTGTGGTGGGGGATATACGCAAGCGGTGCACCTTCACCGCCGTTTGCCTTGAACGTAACGGTCAGGGTGTTGGTGGTATAATCAAAAACATTGCTGACAAACCTCCCGGGCACTGCCAGCAGGTACGGCTTTGCCAGGGCGTCGAGCCCGGGCTGGGATGCGGTAAACCCGTTTACCGTATAGTCCCAGCTATAGCATCCCCATGAGTCTGCTGCACTGTCTCCAAAGTCCGTCCAGCTCCAGAACGCATTGCCCATGAACCTCTCGTCGGCGAGCTCTAAGATGACCGTCACATAGGGAATTGGATTATTTATCTGATGCAGGTTCGTGCCCCATTCATCCAGCACCGGCACAGCCCCATAGGATTGTGCCTCTGCTAGGGCCGAATTAAACGTGACGGTCAATGCCGTAAACCAATCACTGTAGGTTGAGAAGTTCAGCCCGGCCAGTCCCGGGTATAAATGGAAAGCATAGACGGAGTTTTTGTCAGGAAACGGAGAAGTACGCAGGGGATACTCGAGCGAGAAGTTGCGCGTCATTACCTCGGGCTCAAGCCAGAACAGGTGATTTTTATCGACCTTTCGCAGCGCCTGGGACGCTTTTACATGAAAGTCGTCAAGTAATTGGAGTCCGTTGGGTGTTAGCATCGCAACAGGCTCATTCATATCTTCGTAACCGATAACCGCCGGGTTGTTTGCATACCGTGATGCAACGAGCTGCCATACCGGCATGAAGCGGTCCTGAATATTATCGACATTTTCCCAGAAGGAATTGAACGCAGCGAGCACCGGTGCGGACGTGCGCCTCGCGTTCAGATCGTAGCACGGGCAGGAAAGGTTCGGGCCCTGAGCTATGGGGCCGCTGAGCAGGGTGGTCGGTGTAGGTATGATTGCCCACAGCGGTGCACCGTCCTCTCCGATCTCTTTCGAATACGCGTCCTCATGGTAGTCGATGAGCACATAGATACCGGCATTCTGTGCACTCTTCAGAACACTGTCCAGCAGTGCAAGGTCGGCATAATTGAACGTACCCTCCGTCGGCTCAAGCCCGCTCCAGTTGATTGCGAGGCGGATGAAGTTGAACCCGAGATGGACCATCTGCTGTATCTGGGCATCGGTAAAACTGGCTAGGTCTTCGTTGCGCGTCCGTCCGTCGCAGAAGGTTACGTCAAAAAGGTTCTCGAATTTCGCATTGACACCGTGTAAAAGTATCTGCCTTCCGTACTGATCGACGAGTACGCCGTTGTCTTCTTTGATCCAGCTCAGGGTTTTTGTTGTCGGGGGTTGTAATGAAGCAGAGGTCTTTCCCGGTGAACATGAAATCATGGGGAGCATGATCGTTGCTAAAACAAGAGCAAATAACAGCATTGCGCTACGGTATCTGTTCATTCTTCTTCTCCTTAATCAGGGGTAATTATAGATCCTGCGAACATGAAAACATTTCTCCAATACATATACCAACCGCCGGATAAGTCAATCCTGTTTAAACGTGGGACTCCTTCAGCCGCTTGATATGAAAACGGGAATATTGTAGAATTCATTTCAAAGGAGAAAAACATGGGAATGATGAAGGATTTCAAAGAATTCGCAGTGAGGGGGAACGTTATTGATATGGCTGTGGGTATTGTTATCGGCGCAGCATTCGGCAAGATAGTTACTTCCTTGGTGAGTGATGTCATCATGCCGCCGATAGGCTTGCTTATCGGTAACGTGGATTTCTCCAAGCTGGCTGTCACACTCAAAGCCCCGATAGCAGGGGTAGCTCCGGTAACCATAAAGTACGGGGCATTTATCAACACGGTTGTGGACTTCTTGATTGTAGCGTTCGCTATCTTCCTGGTTATCAAGCAGATTAACCGGTTCACGAAAAAACAAGCACCACTTCCAATCTCGACCAAGGAATGCCCCAAATGTTTTACCAACATTCCGGTGAGGGCCACCCGCTGCCCGAATTGTACTTCAGAGCTGTAAGCGGCCTCTCCTTGTACGGACATGGCCTGCCACGTTAGAAGCTTAACCGTACAAAGACATTACAAAGCGTACAAAATTGATATAAAAATATTTCTACCGGCGCTTGCTTGACACGGTGGAAACACTACATAACATTTAAATCAGAAGAGGGGGTGCGTATGAATAAGACCATTATAGAAATACTGGAGCATGAAGGACCCGCGAGTTTTACCACAGCAGGACCCGGAGGGCCCCATATGGCTGCAACATGGAACAGCTATATAGAAGTTGCCACAGACTCCTCCATCATCATACCTGTGGGCAGCCTGGAGAAGACGGAAGAAAATATAAAGGCCGGGAGCAAACTTCAGATGATCGTCGCAAGCAAGGATGTCAAGGGGACCATGGGGCCGGGTGCCGGCTTTTTGTTGAAGGGCACGGCAGAGTTTAAAAAAACGGGCATAGATCTCGAGCGTACAAAGTCCCGCTTCCCGTGGGCAAGAGCGATCATGATCTTTACCGTTGAAGAGGAGAAACAGCTTATATAGAGGCAGGGATGGTCTGCGCTTGTCTTAATAAATCCTCGTCTTTGGAGGGGGAAAACAGGGCTGCCTGATTATTGATTCACGTGTCCTATGGAATGCTGATCCTGCCGTATTCACCGTCATAACCGGGTGCGATGCTCACCCTTCCGTTTCTTACCTTCAGGATCCCCTTCAGAACGTCCTCCGGGAGCATTTGTTTTAATTCCTGTGCAGGTATATCCTGCAAAACTTCAAGCTCCGGTATGCCTCTGTCGATTACAACCCCGGCATACAGTTTATTTACCTTTACCGTATTTACACCGACATCCAATACGTCCGCTATGATCTCTTTGAGTGGTATAAGGTGCCGGAACGGTATTGCATTGTCCGGGACAACACCGTCTTTCCGTGTTGCCAGATTATCGACCCGGTTCAAAACGCCTATGGTCAGCGGCTTTTTGCAGACAGGACACAATCCTTTGTGTTGATGGGTTTGTTCCGGTGAAAAACTGATCTTGCAGTTGCGGTGTCCGTCAAAGTGGTACTTACCCTCTTCAGGGAAAAACTCAATGGTAGAGAGGAAGCGTTTCTTGTCCTTGGATTTTATGGCCGAGGTTATGTCGTCGTACTGCATCGTGCACTCGAACACATTCGCTTCCCTGCCGAGTTTCTCCGGAGAATGTGCATCCGAGTTTGAGATGAGTGTGATCCTGTCGAGTGCTTCGAGCCTCCAGTTCATGGGAGGATCGGATGAAAGCCCGGTCTCGATGGCATGAATATGCCCTGCCTGTTCTTCGAAGCATTCTTCGATCGAATCAAAGCCCGAGATCGAGCCAAAGACGGAGTACCATGGTGTCCATGCGTGTGCGGGAATGACCATGCACCTGTCGGACGCATCCATGACAAGTTTGACGAGGTCTTTTGCATTGAATCCGAATATGGGCCTTCCGTCGTAATCGAGCCTGCCGAATTTTGAAAGTGCTTTGTTGATCTTGTCAACTGCCTCGAACGAGGGGGCAGTGAGTATGTTGTGGATCCGTCTTGTTTTGCCCTTGTACGAGTAGATGTTGCTGATCTCGGACGTCAGCATGAAGTGGACGCCGTTTTTTGAGCCCTTCAACGCGAAAAGCCCGTCATTCGCAGGGGCAAGCTTTTGTTTGAGTTCCTTAAGGTAGGTCGGATGGGTAAAGTCACCGGTACCCACGAGGTTTATGCCCTTGCGGTGCGACCACAGGGCAATGCTGTCCGCATCCATGCCCTTGCTTGTCGCCCTGCTGTATTTGGAATGAACGTGCAGATCAGCTATTATCCGCATGGAGTCAATCCTACGATCCGCCTACTGAACGACTTAAACGGTTCAAGGCGCGCGTAGTCCTCTGTAAATCGGTCATTGCGAGGAATGAAATGACGAAGCAATCTACAGGCAGAGGGATTGCTTCTACGCCAAAGGCGTATCGCAATGACAGGCAATACTGTTGCATTTGCCGGGTTAATCTTATACATCCTCATATCCGTATATTGATCCGCTCGCCGCACTTGTCGCAGCGGTCGTCCTTCAGTCCCTTGATCCTCACGGTATACCCAACCCTTTCGATAAGGGTGTTCTTGCACTTCGGACAGTAGGTGCTGTCTGTTTTGCTGTCTATCACATTGCCCACATACACGTAGTTGAGCTTCTTGCAGGCATAGTTGTAGGCGAATTCGAGTACCTCAACGGGCGTCGGCGGCGCATCGAGCTTATAGCTGGGAAAATAGCGGGAGAAATGGAGGATCGTATCCCTGCCAAGGGACGCAACATAATCCACAAGCCTTTTTATCTGGTCCTCCGATGTGTTGTAGCCGGTGACCAGCAGGTTTGTCAGCTCCACGTGCACGCCTTTTTTAAGGGCATATTCAATGGTATGTTTAACCGGGTCAAGCCTGCCCTTGCACAGTCTCTTGTAGAAATCATCGTCAATGGCCTTGAGGTCTACGTTCATCGCATCGATGTAGGGGATAATGTCCTCAAGCGGCTTCGGGTTGACGAACCCGTTCGAAACAAGCACGTTCATCATACCTTTTTCATGGAAAAACTTTGCCGTATCATACACGAACTCAAACCAGATAAACGGTTCGTTATAGGTGCAGGCAAGGCCTATGGAGTCCATCTGTTTTGCCTGCTCAAAGAGTTGTTCCTTTGTTGTTTCGTGGGTAGGCACCTCGCCTTCGACAAGCTCCCAGTTCTGGCAGAACATGCAGTTGAAACTGCACCCGATGGTCCCGACGGACAGGATGGATGAGCCGGGATAGAAGTGATACAGGGGTTTTTTTTCTATGGGGTCGAGATTCATGGCGCTGATCGTGTTGTAGGTCTCTGCAATAAGCACGCCGTCCTTATTGCTCCGTATCCCGCAGACGCCCCTGTGCCCCTGCGCTATCAGACAATTATACGGACACAGCTCGCACCTGACCCTGTTGTCCTTTTCCTTGACCGAATACTGAGCAGGTATCTTCATGGTTCGCCCTCCCTTTTGAATTGATACCATAACGTATCAGTCCATTTCCACAAAAATCAGGCAGCGGGGAATACCGCTGCCTGAAAAGGCCTGCTCTATGAAAGGCTGGATAACGCCCTATCAGAGGTTCCCGCTGCCCTGTAGCTGCGGACTGGCATAAGGGCTTATCCATTCCTGCTCTTGTTTAATACTTACTAATCAAAGCCGAGATTTCCGCCGCCCGGGAACTGCGGGCCTGTATAAGGCCAGTATTCCGGTCCCTGTGTCACGCCCACGATCTCTGTCACTGTGCCCCCATTCGAGGCATAAGAGTTGTTGCCATAAACATTCGTGACCCATACATCGCCCAGAGCGTCTATGGTCAGACCGCCGGGTAAAAAGCCTACAGTATAGGTTGCGATGGTTATGCCGTCAGGGCTGAGCTCTGTTACCGTACCCGGGCTGTTATGGTTAGGATCATTACCATAAAGATTCACGACCCATATATTGCCGGATGCGTCTATGGCAACACCTTCAGGAGAGATTCCCACAGTAAACGGTCCCCCGATGATCGTGCCCGTGGGGCTGAGCTCGGACACCGTGTTGTCGCCCTCATTCGTGACCCAGATATTGCCTGATGGTGCTATGGCAATACCATTGGGCTTGTTTCCGACAGTTACGGATGTTATGGTTGTGCCCGTGGGGCTGAGCTCGGATACCGTGGTATCGCCCTCATTTGCTACCCAGACATTGCCTGATGCATCTATGGCAATACCATTTGGTCCGGTTCCGACTGTCACGGTTGT
>DAHXOM010000289.1 GCA_027364825.1 bacterium
CTCCAGGACAAGGCCGCTCCAAAGGAAAGATACCACAATATTTTTTTTATCCTTATATTTTTCATCATGTGTTTTTCTGTCTGTTACTAACCCAAAAAATGCAACAAGAAGTCTGTTTGTTTTCCTCCTAAGGCGGATTCACCTCTGGCGAATTTCAACCCTGAGATCCACCTTCTTAACGATTGAAACGGTTTAAACGGTTTAAACCGCTGTTTGGCACAGGGTTATTACTCACTACACGAACTTTCTTATTTTAAAATACATTTTTGGGTTAACCACAATACTTTCCGTCACAGGATTGTACCTATATAGAAATGCCATGCCGTCAGGGGTTCGTTCGGTCTGCGATCGAGCTTAAAGCCGACATCGAGGTTCAGAGCACCGGCAGGTGTAACATACCGTATCCCCACTCCGGCGGTCTTCCGTATGTCGTGCATACCTTTCAGTTCAAAACCGGACTGCGACGGCCACACATTTCCGCCATCCGTAAAAACAACCCCGTCAAAGCTGTCTATCAATTTCAAACGGACCTCTGTCTGATAGTTGAGCATAATATCACCGCCTATCGGTAAATTACCGGACATAGGACCGACAGTATCCTCTGCAAAGCCACGTATCGTGGAGCCTCCGCCAAGATAAAATCTTTTTTCTATGGGGAGGTCTATGGTCGTTCCAAGCGGCCATGCATAACCGCCCCTCAGGGACAGCACATAGGTCAATCTGTCGCTTATCGGCACATACTTCGTTGCAGCAGTGTAGAGTTTTACATACTCCTCCTGGGACAGAAACCAGCTCTTTGCCCAATCAAGCCTGAATATCTGCAAATACCCGTTTGTAGGATTAAACGGGTTATTCCTTTCATCCAAGGACACAATGGGGGACACTATGCCGAGCTGCCTTTGTTGAAAGTCCGCGGGGGTCAAAATAACTCCCGGCTGGACATCCACGGGCTCCCGTATTTCGAAGTCATACTGAAGGGAGAGTTTCAGGGCCTGGCCTATATTCCGGTCAAGTCCTACAACCCCGCTTTCCGTCTTTAACCCGTACCCTCTCCAGAAGTTTCTTACATAGGAATCTATAAGGTCTATTCTCCCCGTCATGTTCGTGTTAAAAACGTAATTCTGGGTATACCCGAGTTCGATATCACGCTCATTGGTCAGGTAATTACTGTGATTAAACATTGGCTTCAATGCATAAACGATAGGCTGCACACCGCCGCCGACATGGAAGTCAATGGACCTTGCCGTTCCCATGATATTGTTATCGTATACGTCGACCGCCCCACTGTATCCTTCCACGGTGCCGTAACCGATCGATACCGATACCCCCCTTGTTTTGCGCTCCCTGACGATAACCGCTACATCGACCGTATTCTTGTACATTGTGTTGGGAATCGGCTTTATATCCGCACTCTCGAAATAACCGGTCCTCAGGAGATTTATCCTGCTCTGTACTATGTTGTCCGGTATGAAATACATACCCGTTTTAAAGTCCAGATTTTTTTTGATAACCCAGGTAGCCGTCTTTGTATTGCCGGCAATGATGATCCTACCGATTTTTATCCTGCTGCCCTCGGTGATCTTAAAGTCTACGTCTGCCTGGCCGTTATGGATCGTGTAATTATAATCAACCGTTGCATTTATATATCCGTGCGAGAAATAGAGCTGTTCCACCTGTTTCTTGATGTCCTGAACGCCCCACATATTGAAGGGGCCGCCCATTTTTATTTTTTCTATCAAGGACATTACCCTGTTATTCATGTTCTCGGACACACCTTCTATACTAACACTGCTCACGAGGGTCTGTACGCCCTCTTCTATCGAGATCGTTACGTTGATCCACTCTTTCCTTGTGTCTGCATAATCTATTTTTACGCCTTTTATCCTGACATTCAGAAAGCCGTTTATTTTGTAGAGATAGAGAATGGCTTTCAGATCATTTTCGAACCTTGCGGGTGACAGTATTCCATTGTATTTGTAGTTATAGAGATAAGCGTACATCCTCCAGGGAGACGTCAGCATCTGTGCCCTCAGGGCCGAGGACCTGATATGCGTATTGCCGCTGAAAAAAATACCGGCAATGAACAGCTTCCGTCCTTCGTGAACAGTAAAGATAACATGGATCCTTTTCTTTTTTATGATTTTATAATCCACCGTGCAGGAATAGTATCCGCGGTCCCTCAGTGCATTTTCTATTCTGTTCTTATACAGTTCGAAATTAACGAATCCTCCGCTCTTGTTTATGCCCATGATGCCTATAAGTTCGCTGTCTGTTTCGTGGCTGGCGCCGGTGAATTCCATAACATACAGCGGTCCTGCATCGATGTTTACCGTCAGATAAGCCTCCCGGAATTTATCGGAATACACGATTTCCGGTTTGTGTATATCTGCCTGCCAGTACCCCTCAGAGTGATAATACGACTCGAGTGTACCGGTGATATTGTCTATTTTATTTTTTACAACCGGATCCCCCGGGCCTATCCCTATTTTATCGACGAGTATGGAATTTTTTATTTTTGGATCACCGGCGATGTCAATCTTCTTTATCTTTGCAGGATACCCCTCGGTAATATTTACCAGCAGGTCAACGGTATTGTAGGAAGTCTGCGTAAATGTTACCTGTACACCCACGGTCATATAACCATTATCGTTGTAAAATCTTATTGTACGCTCTTTTATTATATCGGGCAGTCCGGGGTAGAAGTGTGTTCCGGGCTGTAAAGAGATTGCATGTTCAAGGTCCTTCAGGGACACGTTCCTGACCCCATAAAACACGATTTTTGCAACATCGATAACCGGTTTGCATATATAGGTAAGAGCAACCCCGCCATGCACGGGTTCAACGCCGATCCGGACATCGGAACATTGCCCGGTTGAATAGAGTAGCCT
>DAHXOM010000290.1 GCA_027364825.1 bacterium
GCAACAATTTGATTCACCCCGTTCGAAAAACAGGGATTTTTATTGCATTTTTCGGGTTAACCCTTGGAATTTTTCGCCTTAACGTATTTTTCAAGACCTTTGTAGAGCGTGATAAAATTAGGTTCCATTTGGGACAATAAAACATTCGTGACCTGTTCGTTTATCTTTTTTTTGAGCAATGTAGGAATAAGCGGATAATGTAAAAAATTTACATAAGCATCGCCTTTGACTGTTATTGTCGTATATTCGCCGTCTGCTGCGTATACGTCCGTACCGTACACTTTGATATAATCTTTAAAAATAAATGGCTCATAACTCCAATTGCATATATATTTCTTATTGAACCATTCGGCCCTATCAACCCACGCCATGTCAGGCACCTTTATTATCTGACCTATGATATCCGGCAGTATAAACTTGCCCTGCCATTTACTCGTAATATAGGTTTTTCCTCCGGCATCTTTTCTTTCAAGTATTTCCATATTGACAATGTTGGGGAGATCGACCGCTATCTTGTTGAGTTCGTCTCTCATCGTTGCAAAAGCAATATGAGCAGGCACAGCAATCGTTAAAGAATGTTCAAAATGCATATTCCTCCCAATCTTCCCTTATAATGCTGCAACGCACCATGCATTATTTACAGCATATTTTAATTATTTTGAAAATATTTTTCCGATAGTATGATTTTTTGTCAAGGAGAATGCTACGGTCTGTTACCTATATCTGCACTTGCGGCTCTGGTCTCTTGTACGCGTTCAAGAACCTTATCCATCTGTCCAGATCTATATTCTCCGCCCTGTCGCTTACATCGATGCCCGCAGTTTTGCACCATGCCAGTATTTCAGATGTAGAACCGAGGGGCTTTAACGTGTTTTTTATCATCTTCCTTCTTGTAGCGAAGGCATGCTTTAAGATACCCAGCAGGGCATGCTCGTCCTCCTGACTCATGAACGGCGGATGGACATGCATCTTTATGACAACAGAATCCACCTTGGGCACCGGCATAAAAAGGTTCCTGCTCACCTGCCTGACGACAGCGGCGTCATAATGCAGCAGGCGCATAATGGACAGCAGGCCGAAATATTCCTCCGACGGTCCCGATACCACCCTCATACCGACCTCTTTCTGCAGCATGATGACAATATCGGTTACCTGGGCATGATTATCAAATAACAACCGGAGGATCGGACCTGATATATAATACGGTATGTTTCCGACAACCTTTACATGCCCGTCAAAAAGGTCTTTTATCTCAAGGCTGAGGATATTCTGTTTTATAACCTTGAAATTGCTTTTATCTTTGAATATCGACTTCAGGTAATCCACATACCTATCGTCTATTTCAACCGATGTCAGAGATGCCGGTGTACCCGCTGCGGGATCGATTTTATCGAGTATGCCCCCGGTCAGGGCACCACAACCCGCGCCTATCTCAAGTATGCGGTCACCATCGCGGATATCCAGTGCATGTACGATATCATCAACAACAGACCCGTCGGTGAGCAGGTACTGTCCCGCTGATTTATGCGGCAGGAGTCCGTGCTCTTTGAGGAATGTGTGTGTTATTTGCATAAGCTTCTATATCAATATCGCTTTTTATGCCGAGCTTCAGCAGCTGATAGCCGAGAAAACTCACCATGGAACCGTTGTCCGTGCATAATCGTACCGATGGAATATATATCTCGAACTCATCCCGGTATGTCATAAACATCTCCCTGAGCTGGGCATTCGCGGCGACCCCGCCCGATACAGCTATCCTTTTCATGTGTTTATACCGTGCGAGTGCGATGGTCTTCCTGACAAGGACACCTGTTACGGCATCCTGAAAACCTATTGCTATGGACGAAATAGTACGCTGCGTCATGTGAGGACCGCGTTCTTTAATATGCCTTGTTACCGCGGTTTTAAGCCCGCTGAAAGAGAAATTATAATTGCCCCTCTTCATCATGGCCATGGGAAATTTTACTGCATCGGGCGGTTTCCTGCTTTTCACGGCATAAGCTTCTTTGTCAACCCTTGCCTCCTTTGCTATCCTGTCTATGAAAGGACCTCCGGGATAGCCGAGATCCAGGGCACCGGCTATCTTGTCGTACGCCTCACCTGCGGCGTCATCGATGGTTTTCCCGTTCAAAACAACATCGGTAAATGAATTGACCGTATAAAGCTCTGTATGCCCTCCCGACACAATGAGGCCTATGTAGGGGAACGAGAGCTGGTCGAATTCTATGAATGGCGAAAAAAGATGTGCCCGGACATGAGCGACTCCTATCAAAGGCTTATCAAGGGCGTATGCAAGACCTTTTGCGAAATTAACACCGACCAGCACGGAACCGATAAGACCGGGCCCGACTGTTACCGCTATTCCATCAAGATCCGTCAGCTGTATGCCTGCATCCGTGCATGCCTGTTGTGTAAGAGAGCCTATCACCTCAAGCTGGATCCTCGAAGCAAATTCAGGGACAACCCCGCCATAGATGCTGTGGAAATCTATCTGGCTCGATACAAGATCCGTCAGTACTTTCCCGTCCCGTATGACCGCCACTCCCGTTTCGTCGCATGACGTTTCTATACCCAGCAGGATCATTTTAATTTCTTTAATTCTTTTCCTGCGTCTTTACTCAGCTTATCCTTGGGATAGCGGGAAATGAGCTCTTCAAAAAATAATGTTGCCTTTTTCTTGTCGCCTAATTTCACAAAACTTTTGCCGATCCTGTAATAGGCGCTCTTGATCAACGGACTATCCGGGTACTTCTCGACGATGATACCGTAGTTAGCGATAGCTGTCTTGTAGTCTTTTTCCCTGTATGCGGTCTCTCCGAGATAAAAGATGGCCCTTATTTTTTGTACGGTGGTACCGTCTCTCGCGTATCTCTCAAAAATAGGTTTTGCTTCTTCAAACTTTTTGTTCTGAAAAAGCTTCACGGCATCATCTATACTCCGGACAGACCGTTTTGCCGCCGTTTCCGTATGATGGGAAGCTGTTTTCTTGCCGTAAGCACTCGAGAAACTCATCCATGCTTCAACAGCCGTCATAGAGGCCTCGAGTGCAGACAATCTTTGTTCGATACTCGTATTCAAGGTACCTCCCGTGGTGGTGAACAGATCAAGGTCCTGCCTGAGATTATTCAGTCTGTGCTGGAGAATATCTACCCTGTTCCTGAGGTCTTTTATATCATCACCGTTATTCCCGAGCTTCGACAGCATATCGACCTGGTTCTTCCGAATGTTCTGGATCTCCGTATCAAGCTTCTCATTGATCTGTTGATTGTTCAGATCCACCTTCGTCTGGAGATCTCCCATTTCTTTATCGAGCCGTATATCCTCGCTTGTCCGTATGCAGCCGGAAGTCATAAAAACCAACAGCAGTATAAAACTTACACTCAGTGCTCTTTTCATACATTACCTCGTTATGATAACAAATTCGTCTCTTCTGTTTTCAGCCCATGCCTTCTCGTTGTGCTCGGGATTGAGCGGTCTTTCCTTTCCATAGCTTATTACTGACATCCTGTCCGTTTTTATGCCCAGCTGCCTGAGATAATCCCTTGCCGCTATGGCCCTCTTTTCACCCAGTGCAAGATTATACTCTTCCGATCCCCTTTCATCGCAATGTCCCTCTATCTGAATATTGATATCCGGGTGAGAACTCAGCCATTGTGCATTCTCTATCAGGATCTGCTGTGCATCGTTTGACAGGGAATAATCATCGAATAAAAAGAGTATCATCTTTAATTGTTTTATCAAAACACCTTCCCCCAATGATCCTTTCCCCACGATCGAGCTTTCCTCGATACCTGCAGTGCCGGTCGATGATGACGGGCTAATCTGCTCACCGGCATTCCCGGGAACGTTCTTACCCTTATCAAGCGCTATTTGCCGTGCTATGTCCGCAAGCTGCTTGCCGGTAAGTGCCTCGATCTTTGCGTCATTGTACTGTCTGGTTCCTAAATCCGACTGCGCCTTGTTTACATGGCCCTCTGCAGAGGAGTACTCCTGCGGGGCATAGGTCTTCGCCCCTGCTATCCTGGCAGACTCAAGTGCGGCCTTTGCATCCGCAATGTCCTTGAGCGGGGGTTTGGCGCACCCCATCAGCATTATCATAATAACGGAAACCGTACCTATTAAAAATTTATTCATTTCCCACCTCATTTTATGGTTATCTTGTAATTTATCCTGCCGGACCAACAGGGAGCACTCATATCGTAATCCGTGGATACAATCCTGTGCTGGTTGCTGCCGTTTGCATTCATAACGTACAGCTGCTGGTGAGCATCTCTTGTAGATACAAATATTATATAATATCCGTCCGGCGACCATTTCGGACTCGTATTGTCGCCCTGGTTTTCCGTCAACCGTACAAGGCCTGAACCATCCGGTGCGACCGTGTAAATATCGAATGTCCCGTCTTTCGATAGTCCCGAAAACACGATGCGTTTGCCGTTCGGCGACCAATTGCACGAGGCATTATAATCACCCTGAAACGTTACACGCTGTACGTTGGAACCATCCGTATTCATCGTGTAAATCTGGGGCCCGCCCGCCCTGTTTGAAACAAACGCCATTTGTTTTCCGTCCGGTGAAAAGCTCGGAGAAACATTAATTCCGGATGTATTGGTCAATTGCTTCAGGATCCTGCCGTGCAGGTCCAAAAGATATATTTCGGGGCTCCCCTTGAAACTGAGGGAAACAGCTAACTCTTTGCCGTCCGGAGAGAAGTTCGGGCCTATGTTCAATCCATGCCTGTTGGATATTGCCGTTACATTCCCGTTTAAAAGATTGAGCATATACAGGTCCGGATTTTTATGCATGTATGACGTAAAAAGCAGTTTGTTCCCGTCCGGAGACCAGACGGGCGATAAGTTGATAGTTTTATTATAGGTCAGCTGTACCCTATTGCTGCCGTCGATGTCCATTGCATCGATCTCTTCCGTGCCTGTCCTTTTTGATACGAACGCTATCTTGGAACCGGCAAGCCCCGGATGACCGGTAAAAGCATTAATAATGTCATTCGAGATGCTATTGGCGATATACCGCACGTCTTTGACGTTACCGCTGTATTGCTTTGCCAGCAAGGATTTACCCTGAATAACGTCATACAGATACACTTTTACAACAGCGTCGCCACCCTTGACATCGTACGTCATTTTTACCAGTCCTTCGGCCCCTATGTCCGTCCAATCACTGAGATTGAACTGTCCGAGCAACAAACCGCCCTTCTTTTCTATAAACATGGCGGGATTCAAAACCGCGAAATACCCGGATGTGTCAAGGGCACTGGATATCGTATTGTACAGTAACTGGACATCATTGAGATTGGAACCTGGTCCTGCAGCAGGCGTGGTAACGGCAATGGGCAACCTTGTTATGGTCGGTGCATTTATATCTATGTACATCCTGGCGCATGCGTTGTGAACTCCGAGCAAAGTCATTACCATTATTGCAACAGCTATTATTCTCTTTTTCATTTACATCCTTCCTTACAGCTAAATTTTATGCCGATATCCATGTTATTTTGCAACCAGCTTGGCGGAAAAGGCGGTAAAGGAGATGCCTTTTTTATAGCACGGATAGCGGTCTGATCAAAGTAAATATTTCCGGAGCTTTTTTCTACGCTCATGTCCGTAATTGTGCCGTCCTTATGTATCGTTATAGCTATAATGGTCTCATACCCATAACTCGATGCCGCCATACTTGAGGGGACAAGCCATGCGTCATGTATTTTCTGCCAGAGTGATGCATAATACTCTTCCGCTGCAGGTCCGGAAGGTAATCCGCTGCCGCTGCCCCGGCCGCCGGACGGCTGTTTCGCGCCTGTTCCGGCAGAAGTGCCCGTGCCTTTGATGGCTTCCTGTATCGCGTGCAGCATCTGCTGTTTTTTCAATTCGCTGTTGATATGCTTTATAGCGGACAGGAGCTCGCTTTTACTCGGTGCCTTTTGTTCGATTGGCAGTATCATCTGCTTCGGGACCGGTGTTTTGGTATGTGCTGGTAATGACGGGGCCTTCTCGGCTTCAACGGTATGCTGACTACCGCTTGACACCGGGGCCTGGGATACGAGATTAACCGTATATACAGGGTTATAATTTATCGATTTCGAAGGGAGCAGGTTACCATACATCAAAACAAAGAGCACCAGAACATGTATACCTGCCGAGAATGCAATAGTCTTGTAAAAGAAACTGTGTCGATTAATAGAATCATTCTTCATCGTTCATGTAAAGGTTCTGTCACCATACCGAGTTCTTGTATACCTGCTGCCTTGATCTCTGACATAACCCTTACAACGAATCCATAGGGGACATCTTTATCCGCCTTTAAAAACACCTGTCTGTTTTTTTTATATGCCTGGAGGGCCTTTAATGTTGCGCCGAGTTCATCGATTGTGTACGGATTTTTATTTACGTATATTTTTTGATCTTTTGTAATGGTTATCATAAGCTTTTCTTCCTCAGACTTGAAACTTTGAGCGCGTGCCTGCGGCAGGGCAACCTTTATTCCCTGCTGGAGCATCGGAGCAGTGACCATAAATATGATCAGCAATACAAGCATTACATCCACAAGTGGAGTAATATTTATTTCCGAAAATGATCTTTTATTATTACCGCTTATTGCCATTGACGCTTATATACCTCTCAAACATGTTCAGCATTTCTATGATAAAAGCATCCATATCATC
>DAHXOM010000292.1 GCA_027364825.1 bacterium
TTCTTGTATTCTTTTATGAACTTATTGCTCTGTCTTAACTCAACAGATATGACCTCTGCAAGGAATTTGTCTTTTTTTATCAATTCAAAATGGACCTTTATAAAGGCGCGCAGCTGTTCGATAGGGTCGTCTATCGCTGAAAGCCTTTCGTTTACCATTTGTATAATCTGGTTCATGCTTTCCTCGAAGAGGGACACGAGAAGGATATCCTTGTTCTTAAAATAAAGATATATGGTGCCGTCAGCTACATTGGCCTCCTTTGCAATATCCGATATGCGGGTGTTGTAAAATCCCTTCCTTGCAAAGGTCTTGATAGCCGCCTTCAAAATTTGCTCGTGCTTGTCATTTCTTTCGTGATTAATGATCTTTTTCATACGGTATTACGATATTGAATGAATAGTCATTCATTTTAAACCTTTTGTCAAGGTGATTTTTACAGAGTGTCTTGTTGACACCCTGTCTATGTTCTGATAATTATTATGAACAATGCGGGCGTAATTCAGTGGTAGAATGCAAGCTTCCCAAGCTTGACGTCGCCGGTTCGACCCCGGTCGCCCGCTCTTTTTTTTAATCCGGGAAATAGGGTTAGAAAAACTATAACCTGCAGCATACGACCGGAGAGCCAGAAATTTGCAAAATACCACAAATAATTAACTTATAGGTCGTTTACCTCATGCATATGAGCCAGGTTGAGCTGGCAAAAAAATTAAGGTCCCAGTGCAAAGGATCAACACGCTCATAAACGGCAAGCGAGACATGACAGCAGAGACGGCCATATTGCTGAGCATGGTATTAGGCACAATGCCGAAATTCTGGATGAACCTGCAAACCTATTCATAGTTAACGGAAACATCAATAAATAAAGTTGCATGAGAGAACCCTCGATCGCGAAATAAGTGGCCTTAAAATCTATTTTAAGAGGTCGTTTTGTCCGGACAAACCTGAAGCAAGGTATTGACACAAGTAGCTACTGGTGATTATAATGTAGCCATGATATCGGCAGGCATTAAAGACCTTAAAAATAAATTGAGCTATTACATGCGCGAAGTAAAAAAAGGCGAAAAAGTAATGGTCACCGAAAGGGAAAAAATTATAGCCACGATAGTACCTATGGACAGACCCGATGTGGACAACAAGCTCCTTTCACTCGTCAAGGAAGGGTTTGCTGTATGGAAAGGCGGTAAACCTGCCGGCTGTAAAACTCCCGTCAAGATTAAGGGCAAGACTGTATCTGAAATAGTCCTTGAAGACAGACGATGATCGTTTATCTCGATACGAGTTCATTGGTTAAGCTTTACGTCGAAGAAACCGGCTCTGAAAGAATAAAAACACTCGTCATCGAGGCGTCTCTCGTTTCTACCTCTAAAATAGCCTATGCCGAGGCAAGGGCAGCTTTTGCGAGGAAACAAAAAGAGGATAAGCTGCCAATAAAAGCCTTGAGAAGCATAACGCAGGATTTAAACAGGGACTGGGAAGGCTACTTTGTTTTGGAGATCACGGATGGATTAATAAGGGCCGCTGGAGACTTTGCGGAAAAACATTTATTGCGAGGGTTTGATTCTATCCATTTAGCATCTGTTATAAGCCTTAAGAACAGAACAGGCTCGGAAGTATATTTTTCATCAAACGATGCCCGGCTCAATCAGGCTGCACGAAAAGAAGGAATCCAGGTCTTGTAACCTTCACCCGCAGGGATCTTTTCATCCCTAACGGGAACATCAAAAAGAAAAAAGGTGCATGAGATAGCCCCCGATCGCGAAAAAGGTGACCTTAAAATTAATTTATGAAGCCAGTATGTACGGACGGATCGGCTATTGCATCCGCAGGCCTGCTGACGGACATCCTCGGGTTCTCAATACCGGTCTACCGGCAATTTTATCTTTCCCATAAGAAAGATCATGTAAACTATTATGTTTGTCGTTTACCGGATATTGTAATTACCAGTTTCCCCCACCAATCCACTGCGGGCCTGTGTACGGCCAGTACTGAGAACCTTGTGCAATGCCGATAAACTCTGTCACGGAGTTGCTCCCTGCGTTGATGACCCAGCCGTTTCCATGCGTATCTATGACCATGCCTACCGGAGCGAGTCCGACATTATACGTTTTTACAATACCTTTGTTCGTGATTAACGCGTTGACCTTATTGTTTGTACTATCGACTACCCAAACCGTTACCGAGAAGTCAACTGCCATATCCCACGTGCATGTTCCCATGGTATAGGTCGCGATTGCCGTACCGCCTGACCCCATCTCCATAACATCATGGTCGCCCTGGATCCAGAGGCTGCCCGAGGGATCAATGGAAATCTGGTCCGGTTCTGCCTTCGTGCTGTATGTGCCGGCTGTAATCCCGCCTGAGCCTATTTTTGTAACCGTACTGTCTCCATAATTCACAATCCATGCATTGCCCTTGCTGTCGATCGCTATCTCAGTCGGTGTTACACCGACACCGAATGTACCCAGAGATATGCCCGTAGGACTCAAGACACTCACGGTGTAATCTCCGGTGTTTGACACCCAGATATCGCCTTTTGCATCGATCACGATATCAACGGGATTGACGCCCATTGTATAAGTACCGAGAAGACCGCCGTTCTGGTTCAGCTCGGTTACCGTGTCGGTCCCGTCGGCTATCCATACGTTACTGGTCGCATCTATTTCAATGCCAAGAGGGTCAAAGCCCGCGCTATAGTCCC
>DAHXOM010000297.1 GCA_027364825.1 bacterium
AAACTCAAGATTAAAGACGGAACACCAAGAAAAAGGGCGGGTCTTTGACCCGCCCTGCAATAAACCATGTTCAAACAAGCATCACCGAAACGGGGAAACCCCGCTTCTGTAATTATATCTTCCCCTGAAGCAGAAACGCTATGACAAAGGCGTATATGACCAGTGACTCAATAAGGGCAAGACCGATGATCATCGGTGTTACAATCTTGCCTGAAGCGCCGGGGTTTCTTGCGATACCGTCGAGGGCCGATGAAATGGATCTGCCCTGACCAAGTGCTCCGCCGAATGCGGCAATCGCGATACCGATACCGCTGGCGATTGCAAGCCACGCCTTAACGCTGGTGTCGCCTGCAGATGCCGCTGCACCGTCTGCAAAAGCCGGTATGGCTACGAGCATAAGCACGATGGTCGATGCTGCTGTATTCAAAAACCTTTTTACCATGTTTTTTATCCTCCTTTCTTTATAGTTAATGTTCTTCTTCTTCGTGTGCAACCGCAAGAGCAATGTAGATTGCACTGAGTATCGAAAATACCAGGGCCTGTATAAATGATACAAATATGCCGAGTATCATAAAAAATATCGGGACAATGACCGGCAACAGATGGGAAAATATGGTCAATGCCGTATGGTCGCCGAGCATATTCGCAAAAAGCCTGAGTGAAAGGGACACGGGCCTTACAAAGTTGCTGATAAGCTCCACAACCAGCATGATGGGCGCAAGCCACCAAATCGGCCCCATAAAATGCTTGATATACTTTATCCCGTGGGCCTTGAACCCGTAATAGTTGTAAGCTATAAACACGGTGACTGCCATGGCTGCATTCGTATTCAACGTATCTGTCGGCGGGACCATGCCGGGGATAACGCCCCAAATGTTTGAGACGAAGATCAGGATAAAGAGCGTGCCAATCAGGGGCACATATTTTTCCGGTTCATCCGGTATAACCGAGGCTGTAAAGTTATACAGGGCTTCGTAAATGATATCAAAGAGGGAAAACAGGGTAAATCCTTCATCCGGCACTTCGGGATAATCCCTGCGTTTGAGCGTTCTGAACACAAGAAGGGTGAGCAGTATAAGAATAACGCCTGTCAAAGGATATGTTATCAGATAACTGGGTATATCCTTCAATCCGGGTATAAAACTAAACCATGTTAATTGTTCATGCATTGTCCTGTCTCCTTACCATTAAATAAATTGCCATAAAGATACTGCTCAACGGCACTATCGTTATCCCCAGTATAAAGGGGATCGGTCTTATCTTGATTATTACTATGGTTATATAAAGTGTTGTCAACAAAAATGCATATTTAAGTATAAGCAGAAAACCATAAACAGCTTTATTCCCCGAAGATCCGAGGACCGCCGCTATGCCCTTGCCGAGGAGCAATACATTCATGGTCACGATGCCTGCCCCTGCTATAAAGGCGACAATGTTTGTCGCGTCCGATCGAAACAGCAGTATGCCTCCTGCAAAGATCAGCATCCCGGTTATGAGCCAAATCCTGTATACATTATTTTTCATTTTTTGTTCGATCCTGCTATTTTACCTATTTCAAGCAATCTCATGATACTCGCTATAAACCCCAGGCAGGTAAAAATAAGCGTAAGCCATGGGGTAGTGTGGAAGTATTTGTCCGCGTAATAGCCGATAAAAATACCCACGACCACGGACAGTCCCGCCTCTATGCTCAGGGCGAATATTTTCGAAACCTTTTGCAGATCAAAACCCAGCACGATAATTACCTCGGTACCGCCCATCTATAGCGGTGTTATCCAAAGGGGTCAAACAAAACGTTAAAAAAAGCATCAATTGGAGTGTTCTTGTATAAACCGGTCGAGTCCCTGCTTGTCTTCATTGGACTTTTCCTCTTTTTTCACGGTTGTTGTCGGCTGTTGGGCCTCATTATTCAAGAGGGTAAATTTCTTCTTCAGCTCTATGGTTTTCTGCTCTATGTTCTGTAATTTTTGAGGATTCTTCAATGTTATCTGCATGCTGTTGTTCCTGAAGCTCACCTTCAAAAAGTAGATCAGGGCGATGATGAGCAGTGCCAGAATAATGTATTTTATAAGTTTAAACATACCGTTATTCCTGTGTTTCATAGGCGTACGAGGGCAGTTCCCGTATGAACCTCGACGGTTTTATCAGTGCGTTATTATAACTTCCTCTTTCCGGCACCCACTCCTGGTAACAGAGATACAGCATGTCTTTTGCGCGGGTCGTCGCCACGTAGAACAGCCTCCTTTCTTCCTCAATGGCATCGTTCTCGGTTTCTTTTTTTTGATTGTCATTGCCCCGGATCACCGGGAATTTGCCGTCCACAAGCCACGGTACGAAAACGATCTTCCATTCAAGCCCCTTTGCCTGGTGTATGCTCGACAGGACGACCCTCTCCTTGTCGGTCTCCTCCATATCCGAAGACACGACCGTTGCAACGAGCGCCATCTCGCTGAGGAAGCTCGTGACGCTCTGGAACCTGGCGGAGTAGTTCATAAGCTGTTTTACATCCTCGATCCTGCTTTCGAAGTTCGTATAGGTAAGCTTCATATATCCCTCATAGCCGGATTCGAGGATCAGTATCAGCATGTCGGACGGGAGCTTTTCTTTCATGTCCGAAAGGTTTGAAATCAATTTATAAAATTCCGAAAAATATTGTGCCGCCTTCTTCGGCAGTTCCTCCATGGTATCCTTTTCACCGAGCGACTGAAAGACATAACCGGCCTTGACGAATTGCTCCCACAGGTATCCGGCTGTTTTTATACCTATCCCCGGGTATAATCTTAAAGCCCTTTTGAACGCGAGTTCATCCATGGGATTGTTCACAAATCTGAGATAGCTCAGCACGTCCTTTATGTGCGCCTGCTCAAAAAACTTTATGCCCGACCGTACCTCATACGGTATGCCGAGCCTCGTAAGCTCCATCTGTATCTCCATGGAATGGTAGTGCGACCGGTAGAGCACCGCAATATCGTTCAGGCTTGCATCCGCATGGAGTATGTGTTTCGCTATAAAGCTTGCCTGTTCTTCGGTGTTTGCCGTCTTTACGATGATCGGCAGCAGGCCCACGCCCCGTGTGGCGATGAGCTGCTTCAGGTACTGCTTTTTGTTCCTTATGATACTTGAATTGGCAAGGTCGAGTATCGACTGCGTACTCCGGTAGTTTGTCTGGAGCTTATAGACAACGGCATCCGGATAACGCTCGGTAAACCCCAGGATGTTCTCATAGTGTGCTCCGCGGAATGCATAGATAGACTGTGCATCGTCGCCGACCACCATGATGTTCTTGTGCGCCTGTGCCAGGGTATCGACGATCTCCGCCTGAAGCTTGTTTGTGTCCTGGTATTCGTCGACCAGTATGTGCCTGAACAATCTCTGATAGTGCTCCCTGATGTCCTCATGCTCGAGCAGTAATTGTTTCAGGAAGACAAGCAGGTCGTCGAAATCAAGGGCGTTCAGGTTCCTCTTTTTATTTACCAGATGCCGGTCGATAAGCATCAGGTCGTCTATAAATTCCGTCATGTGCGGGAATCTCTTTTGTACGGTCTTGTCCACCTGCAGGGAAATGTTTGCGGAAAGACTCAGGATAGCTGCGACTGCATTCGCCTTGGGAAATCTTCTGTTCTCGTTCAGGCCGAACTCCGTGATTGTCTCCGATACAATGTCCGTCCTGTCTTCCTCATCAAGGATGGTATAGTTGTTCTTGAAGCCGAGGAGACCGATATGCCTCCTCAGAATAAGGTTGGCTATATGATGGAATGTGCCGCTCCACACACCTTTGCTGTCCATGGAAAGCAGCCGCTCGACCCTTGAGAGCATCTCCTTTGCAGCCTTGTTGGTAAATGTTACCAGCAGGATGCTTGCAGGCGAAACCCCTTCCTCGACAAGCTTCGCGACCCGGTAGATGAGGGTACGGGTTTTTCCGCTGCCAGCACCTGCTATAACAAGGCTTGGACCACCTTTTGATAAAACTACATCGAGCTGTTCCTGGTTGAGCTCTTTTTCAAACTCTATGCGCGTCTTTTTTTCGGATTGTGTTAAAAGGTGTTCGCTGTACACATCATTGAACTTTTATATCTATCTTTGTTTTGGCCTTTAACCCGTCGATCAATTTTTCAAATGCCTCTTTTGCATCCTGCTGTGCAAGCATCTGCTGAAGCTGCGGCTTTACCTCTTCGAATGTCTTTGCCTGTGCCGGTTTCCTGGCAATGAGCTGAATGATATGGAACCCGTACTGTGTCTGAACGATAGGACTTATCTGTCCGGGTTTCTTCAGCGCAAAAGCTGCTTTGGAAAATGGCGGAACCATCTGGTCTTGTGTAAAGAAGCCGAGCTCCCCGCCTTTTGCACCGCTCGCCTTGTCTATGGATTTCTCCATTGCAAGCATGGTAAAAGACTTTCCTGCCTTCAGTTCTTTCTCTATCTGCTCTGCTTCGGGCTTTGTCTTGACCAGGATATGTCTTGCATTGACTTCCTCGGGAACGTTGAATTGAGCTTTGTGCTTATCATAGAAAGACTTTGCCTCTGCATCGCTGACCTTCACATCCTTTTCCATGCCCGTATAAACATCCTTCGCTATGATCTGTTCCTTCAGCTGTTTTTTGATATCGTCCATGCTCATACCCGATTCCTCTACGATGGTCTTGAATTTATCTTTGCCGAACCTCGTCTCTAACTGGCCCAGCGTATCATTTACTTCCTTATCGCTTGCGGTTATGCCCTTTTGTTTTGCATAATCTCCGAGTAATGTCAGCGTAACGAGCCCCTGAATGACGTTCTGTTTGATCTGGTTTATGATTTGGGTGTTGTCCTTGCTGTAGGGATCAAAAGGCTTTCCCTGGCTGGCGAAAAACTGCTTGAGCAATGATACCTGCAGGTTCAACTGCTTGTTCAGCTCGCTCTTGGATATGGTTTCGTTGCCGATTATAATAGCCGGTCCCGTGCCGCTTATCAGTGCTAATGGTTTTGGTCCGCTCTTGAGAATATTTGTTTTCCAGAGCAGTATGCCGACAACCACCACGATCACGATCAGTACACTGGATAGTACAATCAACGTTGTTTTGTCCTTTGGTTGCGGTGCCTGCCCCTCATTCTTTGTTTCATTGTTTGTTTCTATATCCGACATGTGTCCTCCTTTGACTTTTAATAATAGAACAGTTTCATATAATTTTCAAGCTGTCAACCCCGTTAGAAATCTTAAAACAAACCCGTGCACCAGAGCTATTGATCCCGGGGAAAAATGCACCTTTCATAGTAAAGAAACATAATGGATTTCTAACGGGGTCAACCCCATCAAATAAATCTTAAAACAAACCCGTGCACCAGAG
>DAHXOM010000307.1 GCA_027364825.1 bacterium
GGAAAGGGTGTTTATGTACAAAGAGTATGAATTTTCAGGCAGGCTCGTGGAACAATTTGCATCGTATCACCGGCAAAGTTATGCGTGCAAGGTAGGGGTAGGCGACGTGCTGATCGGTGCTGTTCAGACCATTGCCGAATACAACGGCACGGATAAGGCTTCGCATGTCAAGGATAAGATAGTGGAGATGAACCATCTGAACGAAACCCTGTACTGCGGGTGTATCGCGTGTGCTGCCGAGGGACACAGGGAAAACAGCGGGACGTATAGTGTGGATGCACTGCTCGCCAATGTCCACAAGCAGAACGTGACAAGGTTCCCCTATGAGATTTCGAGACTCGCGCAGGACATTGCCGGCGGCCTTATGGTCACCCTGCCTTCCGAAGAAGACCTAAAATCCGAGGAGACCGGCAGGTGGTTGAAGAAATATTTTAAAGGCAAGGATAATGTCCCCGCGGAAAACAGGATGCGTATCCTGCGGTTGATTGAGAACCTTACTCTCGGGACCGCTGCAGTGGGATACCTGACCGAGTCCATGCACGGAGCCGGATCACCCCAGGCACAGAGGATCATGATATCCCGCCTGGTCAATATGAAAGAAAAACAGGATTTCTCCAGGAAACTCTGCGGCATAAAGGATGACGATTAACTCCCGGCATGAAGAAAAGAATAAAGTACATTATTGAGAAAATAAAATCAGCATGGCTCTGGCTTGAAAAGAGGTTTTACAACCTGCCCCTGAAATTCAAGCTTACCCTGGCGATGCTGATGATCATGATCCTTATGGTAGGACTCCTCTCGTTTCTCCATTACAACAGCGAGAACATGCTCTTGCGGAACATCATGGACGACACACTCGAACTTTCGTCGGCCATCCAGATCGGTGTCCAGCAATTGACCATGGGCACGGGTAAAACGGATGAAGCAAGGCTGCAATCGTACATAAACAGCCTGAAGGAAAAAGGGGTCAAGGAAATATCCATCGTTAACAATGAGAACCAGGTCATTGCGAGTTCCAACCCCAAACACAAGGGCAGGACGATATCCATCATCCATCCGAAGAGGGAATTCATGATAACAGCGAATCTTGGCGAGGTACACGAGACACTGCCGCAGAAATCCTACAACATCATCGTCCCGATCATTGTCGGCAATGTTCAGCTGGGATACGCCCATATCGTCATGCATCTGGATGATATACAGTCGATGCTGGAATCGACCTTTTATGAACGGATCCTTGTCACCATCATTATCCTCAGTCTCGGAATGGCTGCAATTATGTATCTTTCGAACAGATATACAAGGCCTATATACAATGTCATCGATGCAGAAAAGATGGTTTCAGACGGAGATCTCTCGGTCCGGCTCATCGAGGATCGCAACGATGAGATCGGTACACTGAATAAAGGCTTCAATAACATGGTCAGAAGCTTATCGGAGAAGAAAGAGCTTGAGGACAAACTGCACAAAGCAGAGGAGCTTTCAAGGCTCGGACAGCTCTCGGCCGGACTCGCGCATGAGATTAAGAACCCTTTAAACCTCATAAACCTGAGTATAGACCACCTGAAGACTAAAGCAGCCGTGCTTGATGAAAAAACAAAGGATGAATTCATAAATACCATGGATACCATAAAGGCCGAGTTGTACCGCCTCAACAGGCTTACGGAGCAATTCCTGAATCATGGGAGAACGATGATTGAGAATAAAGAGATCATCAGCGTCAATGTGCTTCTCGGGCAGCTGGCAGAACTCATAAAAAATAAAGCCGAGTCCCAGAGTATAAAGATCAGCCTGAGCTTGCCGGGTGCGCAGGTACAGGTATCGGGAGAGGCAGAGCAATTAAAGACGGCATTCCTCAATATTGTGTTGAATGCCATAGATGTAATGCCGTACGGCGGTACCCTTGAGATAAAGCTGTCATCGGACGATGATGAATGCAGGGTATTGTTCCGCGACAGCGGCCCGGGCATACCCGGTGAGGTCATGGACAAGATCTTTGAGCCGTTCTTTACAACCAAAGAAACGGGCATAGGGCTCGGTCTTGCCATTAGTAAGGATGTTATCTCCCAGCATAACGGGAGCATTACCGTTACGACCATAAAAGACAGGGGCACTGAATTTATCGTTCACCTGCCTCTGACAGGATCGGGTGTGCACCATGCAGTATAATATTGTTGTTGTCGATGACGAAATAAAACAGGCGGAGATTATCGTAAAGATACTCGAGGACCATGGGTACAAGGTCAAGGGCACGAACAGGCCGCACGAGGTCATCGATATCGCCAACAGCAATCTCCTTGACCTCGTTATCACGGACCAGGCAATGCCGGGCATGGACGGCATAAAGCTGCTCGAGACCATTTCTTCGATACCGGATCCCCCCCTCGTTATCATACTGACCGGGTATGGGACCATATCAAAGGCGGTCGAGGCAATGAAGAAAAAAGCCTTTGACTACATCACAAAACCCATCGATATGGATCGTCTTTTGATGATCGTGAAGAACGCCCTTGAACTGAAAAGGCTGGACAGGGAAAACAGGGAATTAAGGGCCATAATCAAAGGAGAGGGGCTCGACACCATCATCGGGAGCAGCGGTATTATTGAAGACATTAAAAAAATCATCAGGAAGATAGCCCCCACGAACTCCACGGTCCTGATAACGGGTGAAAGCGGTACCGGTAAGGAGCTTGTTGCAAAGGCCATCCATAACCTGAGCCTGCGAAAGGGTGCGGCATTTTCCGCTGTCAACTGCGCGGCAATACCGGATACGCTTATCGAGAGTGAATTGTTCGGCTACGAAAAGGGTGCTTTTACCGGGGCAAACACCTCAAAACAGGGCATTATCGGCGCCAGCAGCGGCGGTACACTTTTCCTCGATGAGATCAGTGAGCTCAGTCTTGCCGTGCAGGCAAAATTGTTGAGATTGATACAGAACAGGGAGATCAAGCCGCTGGGCAGTTCGGAGGTCCTGACCGTTGATATAAGGATTATAGCAGCGACAAATAAACTCATCGAACAGGAGATCAAAAACGGCAGGTTCAGGGAAGATCTTTATTACCGGTTAAATGTAATTCCCATACAGCTTCCCCCCCTCAGGGAGAGAAAGACGGATATCCCCATACTCCTGGAAAATTTCTTGAAAAAGTACAACAGTATCCATTCCAAACATATTAGCAAGCTCAACGACGATGCTGTTTCTCTCCTTTTGAAGTACAATTGGCCGGGGAATGTGCGACAGCTTGAATCTGTTGTTGAGAGGACTGTGCTCCTGACTGAGGGGAATACAATCACCAAAGATGATCTGCCGCTTGAGGTAAAGGCTACACCGATAGAGATAAATAAGTATGAATTCGACCTGCCCGAGACCGGCATAAATTTTTATGAACTTGAAAGAGAGATACTCGTCCAGGCCATGAAAAAATCCGACGGCATTATTGCCAAGGCTGCAAACCTGCTCGGTATGAGCTACCGGACACTTCAGTACAGACTTGAGAAATTCGGAATAAACAAAAAGTCCGAAGAGGTGTAGTGCGGCTCCTTGACTCTTTGAGCCCCTCCGGTTATAAAAACAGCAGGTAGAGGGTTAAAGAGCTTAAAAAAAAGGGAGTATTCCTTTGAAAAACAAAGAGCTCTGGATATTCATATTCTTAGTGGGATTATTGGGTTTTAGCTGGCCTGTCCTTGAGATCGTGCGAACATGGGTCGGTATATATCTTTTCCTGTTCTGGGCCGTATTGATAGCTCTTGTTGCATTCGTTGCCCGTATGAGTGAAAGACGAAGATGAATATCCACTCGGTATACTTCCTTTTTGTCGCGCTGGCGTATCTGGTAATACTTTTTATCATAGCATACTACGCCGAGAGAAAAGAAAAATCAGGCAGCAGTGTAGTAAACAACCCCTATATTTACTCCCTGTCCCTCGCGGTGTATTGCAGTTCGTGGACATTTTACGGGAGTGTCGGAAAAGCAGCTACTTCGGGACTGTCATTCCTGACCATTTACCTGGGTCCGACCCTTATGGCTGTGCTCTGGCCTGTTGTGCTGAAGAAGGTTATCAGGATTACAAAAGCCAACAGGATCACAACGATATCGGATTTTATAGGCTCGAGGTATGGGAAATCACTGGTCCTTTCCGCTGTCGTTACCATGATAGCGGTCATCGGTATTATCCCCTACCTCGGCCTTCAGATTAAGGCCATCATGAGTACGTTTACCATTATAACCGGTGAGTCGTCGAGCAGCAGTATTGTCGGATTGATACTCACGGTTGTAGTCGGCGTATTCGCTATTATCTTCGGGGCACGGCACCTTGACTCATCGGAAAGGCACAGTGGTATTGTTTTCGCGATAGCATTCGAATCTATTGTTAAATTGGTTGCCTTTGTCTCGGTCGGCATCTTTGTAACCTATTTTTTGTTTCACGGGTTCGGCGACATCTTTTCGCAGATCAAATATACAGGAAATGCAAAACTGCTTTTACTCGGCAATGGTTCGGGGACAAGCTACGGAGAGTGGTTTGCACTGAACTTCCTGTCCATGACGGCAATCATCTTTCTGCCGAGGCAATTCCAAATGGCTGTCGTGGAGAATTATGACGAGTCGCACGTTACCAAGGCTATGTGGCTCTTTCCTCTCTATCTTTTTTTGATCAACATATTCGTGCTCCCGATTGCCTTTGCCGGGGTACTGAAGGGTGTAACAGAGCACAGGGCCGATTACTTTGTCCTTACCCTGCCCCTGAAGTACGGCAGTCATTTCCTGTCCTTGTTCGCCTTTATCGGAGGGTTCTCTGCGGCAATGAGCATGATGATCGTATCTTCCATCGCATTGAGTACCATGATTATGCACAGTATCGTAATGCCCGGTATTGTGAACTTTCATAACATGCCCGGGTTCCATAACCGGGTGCTCAACATAAAGAGAGTCGTAATCTTTATGATCATAGTTCTGGGTTATCTTTTTGCCGTGTACATCGGAGAGTTTTACAGCCTCGTAGACATAGGATTAAGGTCTTTTGAGGCTGTGGCACTTTTTGCACCGGCATTTTTCCTCGGGCTTTACTGGAGGAGGGGGAACAAAGCAGGTGCCATAACCGGGCTTGTTGCAGGATTTTTCGTGTGGTTCTATACGCTCATGATGCCCGGTATGGTTAAAGCAGGCGTACTACCGCATACCGGTATCATCCAGCGCATGATGGACTCGAGGCTGTTGAATCCGAATGCGTTGTTCGGTGTGCACGGCCTTGGGAAATGGGGCGGCCCTCTTGTGTGGGGCATGTTGTTCAATGGGATGCTGTATATCGGGGTATCCGTATTTACAAAACGGTCGAAAGACGAAGAGATCCAGTCCCTCGTATTCGTTGAATCTTACGAGAAAATAAAGGAGCTTAGTGCGGGCAGTTCTTATACCGTGGCGGATATCGAAGACTTGCTTGCGCAGTATATAGGCCGTACGGAAGCCTATGATGCGGTCCAGCAGTTCCTGACCAGGAAGGACACCACCAGGGAGCAGCTCACCCCGAGAGAGCTCTTTGAACTGCGCAATGATGCAGAGATGATCCTCGCAAGTGCAATAGGAACACCCATGTCATCGCTTGTCTTCGAGAACAAGCTTGTACTGACGGAGCAGGAACGGGGAGAACTCTCCGAATCCATCAAGGGTATAACAAGGAGCCTGAGGACATCGCGCCAGGAACTGACGGAGCGGAACAGGGAATTGATGTATCTGAAAGAGTTCAGTGAGAACATAATAGACAGTGCACCGGTCGGCATTATTACCGTTGACGGGCTTTTAAGGGTAAACTACTGGAACAGGGAGATGGAACAACTCAGCGGCATCCGGAAGGATGAGGCACTGAATCGATCCATACTCCTCTTGCTTCCGTGGCTTCCCAACCAGGTCTTTACGCAAAACGGTGAGAATGAATTAACCCTGAGGGATCAGAGCGGTAAAACCTTTAAGGTAAAAACAAGCCTGCTGAAGGACTCGCTCGGCGGTTTTGTTATCATCATCGAGGACATATCCGAGAAAAAGAAAATGGAAGAACAGCTGTTTCAGACATCAAAATTGGCCAACATCGGGAAATTGACCGCGGGTATTGCCCATGAGATAGGGAATCCTCTGGCATCCATCTTCTCTCTGGTACAAGAGCTGCGTGCATTAAAATTTAATACCAAAAAGGATATATCGTTTACCGTAGAGTCGCTGAATACCATAAACAATCATATAGAGCGGATCGCCAAGATAGTCAGGAGTCTCGGAGATTTTGCGCGGGTGCATACATCGGGGAAAGCAATGTCCCATATATCGGAAATCCTCGATCGTACGCTGAGTCTTGTAAAATACGACAAGAGATTCAAGCACATCGAATTCAACAAGTATGCCGACGGCATTCCTGAACTGCTTGTCAATGCAGACCAGATTCAGCAGGTTTTTTTAAACCTCATTCTGAACTCTCTCGATGCGATGCCTGACGGCGGAAGGCTGGATATCCGTATGCAGGCAAACGATGTTTTTGTCGAAATACAGTTCAGGGATACCGGTACGGGGATCGATCCCTCCATTGTGGATAAAATATTCGATCCCTTCTTTACAACAAAGCCGTTGAGCAGGGGAACAGGACTGGGTTTAAATATATGCTCAACTATTATCAAGGGATACAATGGTACTATCTCGGTCGAGAGTAAGAAAGGTGAAGGAACGGTGTTCGTGATAAAACTTCCCATAAAAGAGAATATCCGGTAGAGTCAGGCAATGGCAGAACGGTTACTTATTGTTGATGATGAACAGACGCTGCGGGAGTCGATACAGAGGGTATTCTCGAGAGAGGGTTATGCTGTCGATGCGACAAACAGCGCGGAATCTGCCCTCGAGCTTCTCAATACGAACGTTTATCATGTTGTGATAACGGATATCATACTGCCGGGTATCGACGGTATAGAATTGCTGAAACGGATAAAAGAGAGGCTGCCGGAACAGATCGTTATCATTATCACTGCTTATGCATCCATAGACACGGCCATCAGGGCAATACGGCTCGGAGCTTTCGATTATATCGTAAAACCCATAATCCATGAAGAGATGAAACAAACGGTAAAGAATGCGTTAAAACAGCGTGCCCTTCAAAGCGAGAATGTGATACTCAAAAAGCAGATAGAGAGACAGTATGCTTTTACCAATATAATTGCCGCCAGCAGTTCCATGAACGATGTACTGGATTATCTCAGGAAAGTGGCGGACACCAGGAGTAACGTGTTGATACTCGGAGAAACCGGTACGGGCAAGGAACTGATAGCAAGGGCCATACACTTCAACAGCAAGAGGTCGGACAAGCCGTTCGTACCTATAAACTGCAGCGCGATCCCCGAGAACCTTCTGGAATCAGAGCTGTTCGGATATGTCAAGGGTGCTTTTACCGGTGCATTTAATTCCAGGAGCGGACTTCTGGCTCAGGCGGACAAGGGGACCGTGTTCCTTGATGAAATTGGAGACCTGGGTGTCGGGTTGCAGTCAAAACTTCTGAGGGTTCTCGAGGACCGAGAGATAAGGCCTGTGGGCAGTACGCAGAGCATAAAGATCGACGTGCGGTTCCTCTTCGCGACCAACAGAGACATAGAAAAGATGGTGAAGGAAGGCGTGTTCAGATCCGATCTTTTCTACAGGATAAATGTTATTACCATAAAGCTTCCCCCTCTCAGGCAGAGAAGGGAAGATGTAGAACCCCTGGTAAAGTACATTGTACAGAACTATTCAAAGGAGCTTGGCAAATCCATTCACGGCATAGATGAGAGGGCAATGGATTATCTAAAATCGTATCACTGGCAGGGAAATGTACGGGAGCTTCAAAACGTCATAGAGCGGGCCATCCTGATAGCGGAAGACGGTATCATAAAGCCGGAGCACCTGCCGGAGAATATCCGCGAAGGGGATTCAGCCGCCCAGAATGCGCTTTCGAATAAATTGTCCATCGAGGATTATACTAAAGCTTTTATCCTGGAATATCAGGGCAGTTACAATGAAACACAGCTTGCGGACATGCTCGGCATAACAAGAAAGGCATTGTGGGAGAAAAGGAAGAGATGGGGGCTGCAAAAATGACCGACAATAGTTTAGAAGGTTTGCGACAGCGTTATCCGGACAAATTCGTTTCGGAAAACAGGGTGTTCGGTCAGATACACCCGGGTAACAGGATATTTATAGGCACCGGCTGCGGCGAGCCCCAATACCTGGTCGGTTCCCTGATAAGATATGTCCAGTCACATCCCAAGAGCTTTGTCGATGCCGAGCTGCTTCAGGTCTGGACACTGGGTATTACCCCGTATCTTGACGAGAAGTTCAAAGAGAATTTCCGCCATAATTTTTTCTTCATAGGAGCAAATACGCGGGAGACCATCAACAAAGGCATAGCGGATTATTCACCGGTGTTCCTCTGGCAGGTGCCGGAGCTTTTCCGGAAGAAATTCATTCCTATCGATGTGGCATTTATTCAGACTTCTCTACCCGACGAGCACGGATATTTCAGCCTCGGTATCAGTGTCGATATCGTTAAATCCGCTGTGGAGAATGCATCCCTGGTTATCGCACAGGTCAACAGTTCTATGCCGAGGGTCCTTGGAGAAACGTTTATACATGCGAAGGACATTAACTTTATCCTGCCGTACCATGAGCCTCTGCTTGAGTTTGAATTCAACGTACCCGATGAAATTTCAAACAGGATCGGCACCTACGTTGCACAGATTGTACAGGACGGAGATACCATCCAGGCCGGATATGGAAGTTTGCCGAATGCGGTCCTGTGCCAGCTCTCGGATAAAAAACATCTCGGTGTCCATACGGAGCTTTTATCCGACGGCATTGTAGCGCTCATGAAGAAGGGCGTCATCGATAACAGTAAGAAAGAACTCAACCGCTGGAAAACGGTGGCGGCATTCTGTATGGGAAGAAAAGAAACGTATGAGTTTTTGCATGATAATCCGGCGATAGAATTCCGGCCTGTAAATTATACGAACAATCCCACGGTAATTGCCCGCCAGAAAAACATGACGGCCATCAACAGCGCACTCGAGATCGATCTTTCCGGGCAGGCAACCGCAGAATCCATAGGCAGGTCTTTCTACAGCGGGATCGGGGGACAGGCTGATTTCATGCGCGGGGCAATATTGTCCCAGGGAGGCAAGACCATACTGGTGCTGCAATCTACGGCAAAGACCGGCGAGGTTTCACGGATAGTCCCGTTCCTGAGTGAGGGTGCAAAGATAACCTTAACGTCCGGCGACATCCACTACGTGGTAACGGAATACGGAATAGCATATCTGCACGGCAAGAACCTGCGGGAACGCGCAATGGATTTGATATCCATAGCACATCCCCGCTTCAGGCCATGGCTTATAGAGGCCGCGAAGGCGAACAATCTTATTTACAGGGACCAGACCTTTATCAGGGGCATACAGGGTGAGTATCCCGAGGCACTTGAAACATACAGGACAACGAACAAGGAATTTGAGATTTTACTGCGTCCGGTAAAGATCAGCGATGAGCCTCCGTTAAAAGACTTCTTCTACTCACTATCGGACGATTCCATGTATCGCCGTTTTGTCTCAACGAGGACGGATATGCCCCACAACAGATTACAACAGTTCGTGGCAATCGATTATACTAAAGAGATGATAATCCTTGCGACAACCAATAAGGACGGCAAGGAGCTGATCCTCGGCATGGCGCAGTATCTTATCGATCCCAGGACAAATACTGCAGAGGTCGCGTTTGTGGTACGGGATGCATATCAGAATAACGGCATAGGCACCGAGTTGCTTTCGTACATTACCTATATTGCAAAGAAAAACGGACTCCACGGTTTTACAGCCGCACTGCTGATGAACAACAAGCACATGCTCCACCTGTTTGAAAGGGCAGGGTTCAACATAGAGAAGAAGTCCGGAGGCGGTATGTACGAGCTCAAGATGTCGTTCCGGGATTAAAGGTAGCGTAAGGTTCAATGCCTGCCCCCAAAGTTCCCCGATGGCACGCTCCTGTTGTACTCTGTGCTAATCAATCAATTGACCGAATCCCTTCATTGTTTTATCATTAACCTCATGAAGCAGGCAAAACCGAACGTATACCTGTTGGAGCCTGGCAAGTTTGTAAACATCTATGCAATAGTACGAAAAAACGGTGTTTTGCTCATAGATACCGGCACACCGGGCAAAGCTGATAAAATCCTCAGGGAACTTGCGGGAATAAACGTCAAACCTTCTGACGTGAAGGCCATAGTAATAACTCATGCACATCCCGACCATGCAGGCTCATGCACTGCACTCATGAAAAAGACTCACGCAAAGCTCTATATTCATAAGGACGATCTTAATATGCTGCTCGGTAAAGCTCCTCCCCGGGAGCCACGCGATCTTCTTGAGAAGATAGTTGCTTTCATGTCGAAACATTTCTTTAAATATCCGCCTCCGGAAGATGCAGTACTTTTGAATGAGAATTCTTCTATACAGGGGTTTGAAGACCTCAAGGTTATTCATACACCGGGACATACACCCGGTTCTCTGTCTATCCTTGATGTAAAGAACACGACACTCTTTTGCGGAGATGCAATTAATAACAGGGCAGGTAAGCTGATAGGCCCGCATAAGCATTTTACCTTTAATAGGAAACAGGCATGGCGTTCAGTAGCAAAGATTGGTGCATTGAGCTTTGATACCTTATGCCCTGGACATGGTCCCTGGATCGAAGATGGCGCACAGAAAAAGGTGAAAAAACTGCTTGTAGCTAATGAACATTACCGGAATAAATATAAAGGGAGGAAAAAACAGTGAAAAATTATAAAGGCATCTTGTTCATAGGTATAGCATGCTTGATTCTTGGATTAGCCCAAAACGCCTTGTCGCAGGAGAATGTTACCGACAGCATTAAGATAATTAAGATTTCACCTAAGGAAGGAACGGTGTTGAAAAAAGGTTCAACTGTTACCTTTAAAATCATGGTACACTATGTATTGGCAAGCGCAGAAACAGGAAATGTTGCCGTCAATGTTCAGGATGAGAATAATCATGTACTTAAATCTTCTATGAGGGATATCGAAAAGGGAGCCGGAACCGAAGAACTTACCGTAAAGGTTTCTATCCCCTCCAACATCGATTCCGTCTTAATTTACACTCCGCTTATAACTTCCGGCTCAATAGCAACTTCAGTAGTACGTGTAAAAACGTATCCAGTACAATAGCCAAATACGATATGAATATCCAAACTGGGTGGATTATGAAGAAAATAAATCAAAATAAGCTTTTTTCCTGAGTATTCGTAACATTACCTATTCGTGACACATTCGTTGCACTTTCGTTACAGTTTCGTGACATGTTACGAATGATGTCACGAATGTTTGCAACAGACTGTAAAACAAGGACTTTAAAAATTTATTCGTTACAATCGTTACACTTTCGTTGCAGAATCGTTACAAATCACTGTCACGAATCGTTTCACCCCCGGCTGAACATCTTTTAAAGAACAACCGGCAGGCATTTTCCCCATTCCCCTGTCATTCCGTGCTTGACACGGAATCCAGTTCTTCTTTCCTCTCCCCTTGAGGCTGTGTCACAACCCCTTTTTATCTCCCTCCCTTGATGGGAGGGATAAAGGGGAGGGTGATGTCTTTTCCGTTCTCCCTGACAAGCAGTGCAGGGGCGGGCGTGTAAATCCTATTCATTTCCATAGAAAACTCGCCGGTGCTTACACTTCTGCGTCATCCCCCTTACATAAGGGGGAAAGAGGGAGTTACTTCGCCCCGTTA
>DAHXOM010000314.1 GCA_027364825.1 bacterium
TTCTTCTGCATGTTCACTAACGGCTTTGATTAAGAAAGTAAGTTCATCATGCGTGGATTGAAGACCTGTATGGAGTTCGTTTGTTAAATTGTCTATCTTGTTATTCAGAACGCTATGCCCTTCTGAAATAGCCTTTACTGAACTTTGAATATCCTCAAGCAGTATCTCAAAATGTTCTTTCTTTAAAACTGACTCTTTATTTTTCTTTGTTTCCTTATGCATAAAAACGACATACATCCATATTATTAATTAGTCAAGGGAAATCAGTTTAAGAGCAGTTGGTAGGAAAAAAGGAGCGAGAATTGTCTTCAGTGTCAGGTCATGATGACATCGGGATATTCACCCTCTCTTTAACTCCTCCGTTAAGGCGGCGGAAAAATCAAATTCTGGATCAAATATTCAAGAATCGATTCAGGCCTTTTTCAGGACAATGGAGATGATAAATGCGCCTTTTCGGATAAATTTGGGCAGCGTCCTATGGTGAGAGAGCTCCCATATATCCCGTATATCGTCTATCCTGAATCCTGCATTTAACGCCAATGAAGCGATCTCCTTGAAGGTATAGTTATGGTAGGGAGATTTATACGGGCTGAATGCATCACTGACCTGGGAAATATCCCAGTCCCCGGCCTCATTGCCACTGTACCCCTTGATTATTTTCGATGCCGTTCTCCTGTACTTATTCACAATAATGCTTCTCGGTCTTAAAATAAAATATCCGGCAAGCAGGCTCGACAGATTTGTGCTGCCGTTATTGCCGGTGTTCTGCTGAGCAGGTTTTCGTGAAGTTCTTTTGGCATCTAAGATTTTATACAGGCTATTCAGAATATGGACTATGCCGATATTGAACAGATTGTTATGGAGCGTCAAATAAACGCTGCCGCCGGGCTTCAACACCCGGTACACCTCGTTCATGGTTATCCTACGCTGTTCCAGAACCGTGATGTGGTTCATGAACTGTTTCGACATCAATATCACGTCCATGGTACTGCTGCGCACGGGCAGATATGTTGCGTCTGCGCGCATGAAGTATACGTTGTCCGCAGGAACAATATCACGGGCTGTTCTGAGCATCCCCTGGACAAGATCAAGAGCATAAACCCTTGAACATGTTCCGGCTATGGCTTTTGCCTCCCTGCCTGCCCCGCAGCCAAGATCAAGCACGACGTCATCGTTCTTGATCATTCGGGCAAATACGGCCTTTTCGTAAGCCTCAAGCCCGGTTTTTGCATATTCCATGAAAGCCCTGATCTCCTGGGGCTGGCCATACTTTTTTACAATAGGATTGTCGCAATGTTCCGGCATGATCTCCCTGTAACAGAAAATAGTCCAGGATGAAAGAATTAAGATTCAGCACCGGAAAGCATAAAATCCCTCCCGACCTCCGTTTAGGATAGGGGAATTTCCTCTTTTAAAAAGGGTGACCAAGGGGATTTGTCGTTGCAAACTTCTCTGCTTGTGATAATGGATAACCATGAAGGCCATGATACTTGCGGCAGGTTTTGGCACGAGGTTACGCCCCATAACCGAAACAACTCCTAAACCGCTCATTGAAATAAACGGAAAACCGGTAATCGTGCATTCGCTTGATGCCCTGAAAAAAGCCGGCATAAAAGATGTTGTGATTAACCTTCACCATCTCGGCGATACGCTCAGGGAGCAACTTGGAGACGGTTCACGGTTCGGGCTTACGATACAGTATTCACCCGAACCTGAAATAAAAGGAACGGGCGGTGCATTGTTACAAGCAAGGGAATTTCTCAATGAGCCGTTTTACCTTATCAACGGAGATATACTATTCGATCTTGATTTAACGGTTTTGCCCCTTTTATTAAGGTATAAGGGAGCGGATGCTGTTATGGTGCTCTATCGAGCAAACAATGATCAGGCGGATATAGCAAATATCTACGCGGACAGGCAGGGGTATGTGCGGAGTCTTTTCACGCCTTATCCCGACTGCTCTCCCTACATATTTACCGGCATTCAATTCCTTAAGCCCGGAGTCATAAGCTATATTCCGGAACAGATTCGGCAGCCGTCAACCACCATGCACATGTATCCCGGAATGCTGCATGACGGTAAGCTTATTGCGGGTTATATTCATAACGGACTATGGATCGATATCGGCAATCCGAAAAGCCTGGAACGAGCTAAAGGGCTATTTCAATAATTATGAGGGAATTCTTATTTAAGATATCCGATGTAATTGTATCCGTTGAAACAGACGACCCTGTACTCTTTGATACGGTAAAGGCATTTTTTTCAGCATATACATTCATAAAAAATACCTCCCTGAAACACAGGATAACGCTCAACCTGTACGCCGGCAGGAAATCCCCTGCCCTATCCGATACCAAGAACCCGGTTTTATTTTCATACGGCAAAATTAACGGATACAGATTGGACAACGGCATTTTATTGCTCTCCGACAAAAGCACATCTGTACTCGTGGATAAGGACAGGGACAGGGCAGATGCCTATGTAGATATGTCCATACTGAAACGGGGAACGGAATTTGTATCTATTTTTATAACCATAGCCTTGATAGAGCTATTGAGACATCACGGACTTTATTATCTTCATGCAGGCGCAATAAGCAAGGGCAAGAATACGGTTCTGTTGTGCGGCATGGGTATGTCCGGCAAGACAACACTTTCTCTTGGACTTCACTCCCGCGGCTATAAACTCTGTTCCGATGATGCTGTCTTTTTGAAGCGGGAAGGCAACACGATACATGCCGTTGGCTTTAAAAAAGACATCCATGTTACCAGGGAAACGCTCCTGCTCTACAAAAGCGAATTCAGGGACACAAAGCCTCCGGTACCGCCTTTTCATAAAACCTTTATTCCGTACAGAAGGTTTAAGTCCGTTGACCGTGTAATTCCCCGTACCGTTTTCTTTTTACAGCCCGGGAAGAGGCAGGATACCAGGATACTTCCCCTTGAGAGCACACAGGCCATGTCCATGCTCATACCCCAATCATTGATGATGTTCTTTCATACAGACACAGCGGACAAACACATAAATACCCTGAATGCACTCATACATCAGACAAAGGAGTATCTCTGTTTCTGCGGCAGGGACCTTTTAAAGGATCCATTGATTATTTTCAAAAGTATCGGTAATAAATAGTTTCACACACAAAAGGGGGAAGATAATGTCGTTTTACGAGATGAGTTTTGAACTTACCAACAAATGCAACCTGAGCTGTCTCCATTGCTTAAGGGACAAAACCGATATGAGAAGCGCTCTGTCGGTCGAGCTCTTTGACAGCATTCTGAAACAGGCAAAGGCGTACAACCTTAAACATATTGCCTTTACCGGCGGCGAGCCGACTCTGCACCCGCATTTTACTGAAATAATAGATACGGTAGTCAAGTATGGTTACACGTACCATTTTGTAACGAATGCCTGGAATTTTATGGCCGTGTGGAAGATGCTCAATGACCCGCATTTTCCAGGCAGGCTCAGTAACCTCTCGGGGGTATCGATCTCCCTCGACGGTGCAAACGAGAAGACCCACGATTATATACGGGGTAAAGGCTCATTCAAAAAAATCCTCCAGGCAATCAGCATCTTGAAGATAAAGAATATAGATATAAGCGTACAGATCACCATAAATAAAAAGAATTTTGACGAGATAGAACAGATGGCTGTACTCGCATCCGAGCTCGGGTTAAAAAGGCTGTTCTATGCACACCTTGAACCGACCACGCTTGCATTTGAGCATGACCTTGTCCTGCCGCCGGAAAAGTACATGGAAGCAGAAAGAAGGGTCCAGAGACTGAAAAATATGATGAAGATCGAAATCAATTTTTCTCTCGGCCACTATGAACCCCTGCTGTTCTTCCAATGCAGGGCACTGACCATGTATTCGCCAAACATAGACTACAAAGGCAGGCTTTCATTCTGCTGTCAGATATCGGGCTATACCGGTGCACACGAAGAGGAGTTTGACGTAGTAGCTGACCTTCATACGGTAAGCTTATTCGATGCTCATAAAATGTGGGCAGACGCCATACACAAGTTTAATCTTGACAAGATAGAGCTCATCAAAAGCAACAACATGACCGAACTCGATTACTTCCCCTGTTTTTACTGTTCAAAATATTTCGGTAAGATAGACTGGATGGAAGCTTATAAGGATGACCCATGGGCAAAGGATTATATGAAGACAAAACACAGCCACAGAATAATAAAACAGTCTTCCGAAAAGAAGAAGTCATAAGGCAGCAGACTGCATGGGGTTACGGGTTATAGGAGGAAGGGAGGCAATATGAAAAGATATTTCATAGTGGTTTTGGGTATACTAACACTTGCAGGTTCTGCAAAAGCAGACACCGATCAACCCGGGATAATCATTCCCCCTCCTTCTGCAGTCCTGGAGACTAAACCCCGTACCTACCCGGCTGTTTCCATTACAGGGCAAAACGGCTCTATCAATGTACCTTCAGCCTTGATTGAAAAGTGTGTTGCGAATGTTGCAATCTATAATGCATATGCATATCAGAATAACATGCTGGGAGTGGGAAATAAGCTGAAAAACGATATGGTGTATGGAGCATTTTCCTATGCACCTGTCCAATATCTGGAGGTATCCATAGGCTCCATCGACTCTTCAAGCAACATAAATTCTTCTCAATCCCTCAGATATTCAGGTGACCTGCGCATCGGCATAAAAGCGGGTGACGAGATACTACCGCATTTCAGCATCGCCGGACTCGGTGAAATCCTAACCTACAGTAAAGCAGGCAGTACCGGATATGCCGGATACAACGGGGATGCGACAAGCTACACGTTAAGCCTCCTGGCATCCTACGACATGCTTGATTCGGAACTATCATTTCCCATGATTGTAAATCTCCGCATCGGGTACCTGTGGGACAATACCCGGAAGCTTTTACTCTCAACCGATAATAATTTTATCCCGCCGGTTGGTAAATACGCAATGGGCATACGGGGGGACAATCTTACCTTACTGGCATTTTCTCTGTTATTTCCGTTACCGAACTACTATATAGAACCCATGCTTGAATTTACCTCACAATTCGCAGACACGTACAGCTCTTATACTGCAACCGATCCATCTTTCTCGAACGTATCATTTACCCAGAACCCATTATACTTCACGCCGGGCATACTCTTTTACACGCCGCTGAACGGACTGAGGGTTGCCGTTGCAGCAGAGCTCTCATTATCAAAAAAAATCAATCAGGCGACGGGCTCTGCCTTTGTAACACCACAGACCGTGTGGATTGCAGGATTGAGCTACAGCCTTTAAAAGGCAAAATCAACCAGGGCAGTAAAGATATTCTCCCGCAATGGATCGGACTTGCCTGTTTCCCTGTAGGTATACTCGCCGTGAAGTGCTATATTGAATGCCGTCCAATTGCCGAGGTAATACCTGACCAGTGCTGAATATGCTTGAATCGTCCTTGCATCATCATAGGACGGAGGCAAAACAAAATTATACAGCAGGGACGCAATCAGCCGGTTATTCGCAAGGGTTGCCCAGTCAAGCTCTGCAAACCCTCCTGAATAGATATAGTCTTTTGCAGGGTCAATTATGTTCAGTGCCTTGTTATCGACACCTTCCATAAACAAGACCTCAAGGTTTACGGTAGACCAGTTAAGGCTGAGATCACCTCCGACCCTGTACATCGGTTTGTTCCCGCTGCCGTTCGTTTCACCGGTAGGTGCAACAATACTACCCGGCAGTACCGTAGACTGCCATCCGTAATAACCAAACACACCTATTCTCTGCCCTGCACTCTGCCCATCACCCTTTCCGATTGTCTGAAACAGGTTCACATAAACATCTTTATAGGTGTTGTTATCTGGATTGCCGCCGCTGCCGTTGACAACGCCAAGCGCATACTTAAACCCGCTCCTGAAATGCCCGGACGCTTCCACGCCAATCTGGTTGTCGGCAAAAACAAAGCTGTTCGAAGGAGATGTGAATGTATAAACCTCATAGGGCTCCATGATATAGAATGAGCGGTGAGAGCTGAATGCCTGATAAGCAGGCTCAAACCTTCCAATCCTTATATTCAATGCGTCCTGAACAAGATTACTGAATACAACGTTTGCGGATTCCATGGTCCCGAGTTGGGATGGATTATTACCGCCGTTCGGCCCGGTGTAGTCTGCTGCAGGCTCATCGATCCTCGGGGTGTACACAAGCAGGAAGGATATATTCTTATGCAGTACGCCTGCGGATAACAGGTCAAGACCGTAGATGTTAAACCCTGATGTTGTTCCCTGTTTTGTATCGTATATCGATAAACCTGTTGTTGTTCTCAGAGAGAGAGGCGGTGCTATTTCAAAAACATTCTTCTCAAGGCCCTCCTTTCCCGGAATCTGATACCCGTTGTCCCGGAACCTCTGTCCAAAATCATTGAGCTTTGGATAAGCTGTATGACACATGGTACAGGTAAATCCGTATTTCCTTGCAAATGCAGGTATGGCATGGGCATTGGCAGGCATAAAAAATGATAAAACAGAAGCTAAAAGTATGAGTACATATAATCTTTTCATTTCATCCTCCTCATTGTATTATTGGGGCAATTCCGAAGGCGGTATAGACTTTACATCCCTGACCTCGGGGTTCATGCTGGTAAGCGCTCCTGCCATAAATGCAACCAGCGCTTTTTTCTCTTCAGACGTCAATCCCAGCGGCACGATCAATGGATCAAGATTAGGGTCGTCTCCTCCGCCTTTATTGTAAAAATCCACTACATCTTCAAGGGTCTTCTCAGAGCCGTCATGCATGTAGGGCGGGCGAAGTGCTGCATCTCTTACCGTAGGTGTCTTGAATGCGCGCATGTCTTTGGAATTATGGGTGATAGCATACCTGCCGTCATCTACCTTTAAGGGTCCGCTCTGAACGGTACCAAGGTCATGAAACCTTCCGTCACTAAAATATCCTCCCCAGTGGCAGGCGGTACAATGTCCCTTGCCGTTGAAAATCGCCATGCCCTCTTTCTCGAGGGGGGTCATTGCATCTCTGTTCCCCCTTACATACCGATCGAACGGAGAATCCGTTGTCACCACCGTGCGTTCAAATGATGCTATGGCTTCTGAAACCTGGTTTATGGTAATAGGTGTTGTTCCAAACACCTCTCTGAACTCTTTTACATAACCGGGTATGTCATTGAGTGTTTTAACGACATTATCGAGCGTATTGCCCATTTCCAGAGGATTCTGCATGGGGCCTTGTGCCTGTTCTTCAAGACTTGCTGCCCTGCCGTCCCAGAACTGTAAAGGACTGTAGGCTGCATTTGATACCGGAGGTGCCCTGCGGGGACCTTTTTGACCATGAATACCGGTGCTTGTCGGACCGATATCAGACCAGCCCATAAACGGATTATGACATGTTTGACAACTTATCGTGTCGTTCTTCGATAAACGCGTATCAAAGTAAAGCTGTTTGCCGAGCAGTATTTT
>DAHXOM010000223.1 GCA_027364825.1 bacterium
AATCAATATGATACTATACTATGTACCTGCAATACCTCTATGGCACAAAGTATGCAATATACAAATGATAGGAAAGGAGGCTAAAATGGAAAACAACAAAAGATGTCCATTCTTGAAGATCCAGGTATGCGGTTATTGTTCATTGTTCCCGCTCAAAAAGATGATACCTGTCGATCAGATGAAAACAGCAAGTCTGTGTTTATCCGGTGATTACCGGCAGTGCAGCCAATATGATGACGTTGCTAAAAAAGAACGGAACAAGCCGCCTGTGTCTGCTCCTGAAGTTGCGGAACAAGATGTAAAAGGCTTTATGGTCAGAAAAAATTATTTTTATCATTACGGGCACACCTGGGTGAAAAAGGAAGGCGAAAACAAGGTAAAGATCGGTATAGACAGCTTTGCAAGCAGGTTACTCAGCAACATACAGAAGATTCAACCGGTATCGGACACGAACATCCTGAGCAGCGGCAAGGCATTTATGAAGGTTCAATGCGGCGAAAAGGGAGGTTTGCTCATGAGTCCGATCGACGGCGTCATATTAACGACAAATGAATCCGTTCAGCGCGATGCAGGTATTGTTAACAGAGAGCCTTATGACCATGGATGGCTGCTGACAGCGAGTATCAAAAATGACGGTCTGAAATGGCTGTTACATGAGGAACTGGCAGGAAGATGGATGGAGATAGAAGCGGAAAGACTTCACCGTTTCATCAGACAGGATATCGGTATGACAATTACAGACGGCGGCATCATGATCGAGAGCCTTGCCTCTGTAATCGATGAAGAGGAATGGAAAACACTCATACGGGCATTCCTGCTCAATGAGTAACTATTAAAAAGAAAGGAGGATACTAAAATGGTAGCGATAATGGTTGCAATAACAATTATAGGGTTCGTTGTGCTGGACCTTGTAGTTCAGAGTTTAAAGAGTAAAAAGGTTAAAGAGGAGCAACAGGTAAGACTTGATTTTTCCGACTTCCGGGTACCGGTAAGCACGTTCTTTTACCCGGGACACACCTGGGTCAATATACTTTCCAACGGTGAGGTGCGTGTTGGTCTCGACGACTTTGCAAGGAAGGTAATCGGTGACATAGAAGGCGTGGGATTTCCGGAACAGGGCAAGGCATTGAAACAGGGAGAAAAGGCATTTACCGTAAAAGCCGGTAATAAAACACTTACATTCCTGTCGCCGGTTGACGGCGAGGTGACCACGATAAACAAGCTCGTACTTGCCAATCCGGCTGAGGTTGTAAAGAGTGCATACAATAGCGGCTGGATACTGGCTGTAAAGCCGACAAACCTTTCTGCAAACCTTAAGGTAATGAAGATCGCAGAAGATGCCGTTGAATGGCTCAAGGCCGAGATCAGGAGATTCCGTGAATTCGCGCTTGGTGAAAACCTTCACTACATAAAGGATGAACTGCAGTATGAAGTAGGGCGTACCAGTCAGGACGGCGGATGCCTTACAGAAGGTATGCTGAGCCGCATGGACGAAAAGGCTGTGCAATACTTTGAAGAAGAGTTCCTCGGAAAACCCCGGTAGAAAAACTTATGGAGAACAGGTTTTTTAACGGAATAAAAAAGCGTAAACAGGGTCAGTTGTAAGCATGCTTTTACCCGGGCAAGTATTGTGATAGGATAAGAAAGGAGCAGATATATGGCTAAGATGGGTATTCTCATTGATATAAACAAATGCATAGGCTGCGGTGCTTGTGAAAAGGCATGTAAGATGCGAAACGATCTGCCCGTTGACCTTGAGAACAACCTCTCTGCTACAGCCTATACCGTGGTCCAGGAAAGGCTGCCGAACACCTACGTGAGAAGGATGTGCATGCACTGCGAGAATCCTACGTGTGTTTCGGTCTGTCCCGTGGGGGCCTTCACAAAGACAGCAGCAGGTCCTGTAATCTACGATAAGGGTAAATGTATCGGCTGCAGGTACTGTATGTATTCATGCCCCTTCAGTGTTCCAAAGTACCAATGGGACAGGGTTGTTCCCTACATCCAGAAATGCTACCTGTGCGCGGACAGGGTTGCGGAAGGCTCTGAACCGGCCTGTACAGCGGCATGCCCGACAGGTGCAAGCATATTCGGTGAGAGGGATACGCTTATCGAAGAAGCGCAGAAAAGGATCAAAGACAATCCGGACAAATATGTGGATCACATTTACGGGCTGCATGAGGTAGGCGGTACCTCGGTGCTGTATATCTCAAGTGTTCCGTTTGAGAAACTCGGCGAACCGTTCAATATAAACCTGCCGGATAAGCCTCTTCCGATGTATACCTGGGCTGCCCTGGAAAAGGTGCCGACCATCGTGGTCGTGGGCGGTGTCGTATTGACAGGGATATGGTGGATAACAAGCCGCAGGGATGAAGTTAAAAAGTTTGAAATCAAACACAAGGAAAAAAAGAAGCTCACCGGCAAAGGAGATAAGCCATGAACATACTGGGTACATTCTTATCAAAACTATTGAATCAAAATACAGCCGAAAAACAAGCCCCTGTTGATATCAAGCAAGGGCAGTTAAAGGTGCTGGCGGACAGGTTAAAAAAACAGAGTTTTTTAACACCGAAGGTCCTCACCGGAGGAGCCATGATTGCCGGCTTATGGTGGATAACAAAGAGGAGAGAAAAGGTCAAAGAAGCAGAACAGGGTAAACCGCGTTAGAAAGGACTAAGAATTTATCACGGTATTTCCGCCATAAAGGCGGGGCTTTCTCACGCGGGGTAAAAGCATCAAATAAAGGATTGAGAGGTATTTATGAAATTGCCGAAGGTAACATTCTGGAGAATTGTAATTGCCGCAATAACAATACTCGGCCTGTACTATACCTTTATAAGGTATACAAAAGGCCTTGGTGCTGTAACCAATCTGAGCAATAAATACCCGTGGGGGCTATGGGTAGGATTCGATGTAGTAACAGGCGTAGGCCTTGCAGCAGGTGCATTTATCATAGCACTGACCGTCTACATATTCCGCATCGATGATTATAAACCAATCCTGAGACCCGCTATACTTACCGGCTTTTTAGGGTACTCGCTTGTTGCAGTCGGGTTGCTGTACGACCTTGGCAAGTGGTTTGACGTATGGCACCCCATTGTTTTCTGGAATCCCCATTCCGTGATGTTTGAAGTTGCATGGTGTGTTATGCTGTATCTTACGGTCCTTGGACTTGAGTTCAGTACTGTTGTATTTGAACGATTGAAAATGCACCGGCTTAATCATCTCATCCATATAATGATTATTCCGTTGTCCATATTGGGGGTCATCCTTTCAACCCTGCATCAATCATCGCTTGGCTCTTTATTCCTGATAGTACCTACAAAATTGTATGCACTGTGGTACTCACCGTATCTTCCTTTGTTCTTCTTTATCTCTGCCGTGTCCGTAGGACTTGCAATGGTGACCATGGAATCCTTCCTCAGCATGAGGTTTCTCGGCAAAGGTATAGAGCTCAATCTTCTCAACGGCCTTGCAAGGGTCAACGTCCTTGTCATGGCCTTTTACCTTACCTTAAAAACACTGGACCTTGCCGGCAGAGGCGTGCTCGGTGATATTATGTCGACACGATTTGAAAGCATCATGTTTGATATAGAGACGCTCGTACAAGTTGTAATACCGTTCTTGCTCCTTTTGATCCCTGCCGTAAGGACAAGTGCAAAGGGACTGTTTGTTACGTCACTGTTTATCGTGATAGGGTTCATCATGAACAGGCTTGATGTCGCAATAACGGGTGTAGAGGCTTCATCGGGAACAACGTATTTCCCGGCCTTTGGTGAGATCATGATCTCTGTATTCCTTGTAACCATGGGATTCCTGGCTTTTGCCTTTGCAGCAAAGTATTTCAACGTATTTGTGCATGTTAAGGAAAAGGAAGAAGGACCGGTTGAGATTATCCATGATGTTTAAGATGGGAGATTGGAGGTTATTCTATGAAACTGTATAAGGTGAGAAGATTGCTCCTGATTGTTGCTCTGCTGTCATTGTCTTTAATATCTTATGTGTCCTCTGGAATGGCTGCTCCCCGCACGTACATCGGTGTTGAGGCATGCAAGATGTGCCACGAAAACCAGTACAAGATATGGGAAGCAAGTGCCCATGCCAAAGCTTATGACGCTTTACCTGCAAAAGAAAAGACCAACCATCAATGCCTGTCCTGTCATACTACCCGAGGAACAGCCGCCTTCCCCAACGTGCAGTGCGAGGCGTGCCATGGACCCGGAAGCGATTATGTGGATATGGACACGATGAAGAACTTCAAAAAGGTCTGGGATGCGGGATTAAACCGTCATGCGGCAGAGACCTGCGTGAACTGCCACAACAAAAACAGCCCTACCTTCCGGGGTTTTGACTTCAAAACATACTGGATGGAGATCATGCACTGACGGGGACACCGACGGCTCAGGAGATGAATTCGACATTCACGTCCGGTATAAGCTTCAGAGCTGCAGCCTGTTTGATGAACTCCTGAATACCTGCCCTGCCTTCTTTGCCCGGCTCCAGGGTATAATTATTCACGTACATCAGGGCGAACTGCTTCACTCTTTTTATGTCCAATCCTCTGGAGTACATCGCTGCATAGGTCATGGCCTCATCCTCATGGGCAAAGCCATAAGCAATACTGTCCTTAATTGCCTGGTTGACCCTGTGTTTCAGTCCTTCATCCAGAGAACGCAGGACAAGGTTTACCCCGAGAGGGAGCGGCAGGCCTGTTTTTTCGAGCCACCATTTGCCAAGATCTACAACGATATTGAGCCCGTCATCGGCATAGGTGATCTGTCCTTCATGTATGATAAGCCCTGCCGGAACCTCTCCGCTTTTAACTGCAGGCATAATCTTGTCAAAGGGCATAACCCTGTATCTGAAATTTCCCCTGTATATCTTTAATGCAAGAAGTGCGGATGTGAACTCTCCCGGCACGGCTATTTCCATGGTGTCGTTCAGCTTCTTTTCCTTGCTGACAACGATGGGGCCGTATCCCTTACCCATACTCGCGCCGCATGACAGTATCTGGTATTCTTTTGCAATATAGGGATACGCATGAAGTGAAGCTGCGGTTATATCAAGCAAGGGCTGACCGCTGTTGCCCTTTCTCATTGCGCGCTTGTTTAAAGACTCTATATCCGTCAGTACATGCTCAAATTTTATGTCTGTTATCGGCAGCTTATCGTGCGTCATCGCATAAAACATAAACGCATCGTCAGCATCCGGGCTATGCCCTATGGTCAAAACCTTTTCATTCATACAGTATTTTCCTTTTATAGTTTTTGTTGTCTTCTTAATCGAACACCCGAGATCAGCTAAAACACCATGGGCAGGTAACCGTCATTGATAAACTGACCGATGGGGTCGCCGACGTATTCCAGCTTGAAGCCGAGAGATGTTAATTCCTTGCCGATATTGTGCATGTCTGAAATGGCCTTGCAGGCAACAGGACTGCCGTTCATGGAAACGATATCTGCGATGATGGCCTGTAATGCCTGGTCCGTTGAAGCCAATTTTTCACTTGGTCCGAACAGGATAAGCTTGAGGTCTTCAAATCTTTTATTTTTTATGCTGTTCTGCACGAACACCAGTGCACCGAGTGCCTTTTCCTTATTTTCCGTTGAAACTATCACTAAAACTTTTTGCTTCATACATCCTCCTTTTTTTTCAAAACATACCGCTTCGCAGAATCATGAGATTGGATTTAGATAATGTATAATCCCTTGTAGAAAAAGGCAAGCGGATGTACCAGCTATAATACCACTCCCCCATAGAAATAAGCGTGGATTTGAAAGACATACGGAAAGCCGGCATAGCTGAACATTTTCTTTTTGTATTGAACAAACCATGCTGTATATGCTAATTGCTCTCTATGAAGTTCGATGCACTTATTATACTATGTTTTTCTCTGTTTGCGGTACAGAATGTACGGGCAATAGAGTTTTCTTCCCTTGTAACCCAGAAAGGCATTATCAAGTTCAATGCGGACAAAATTATGTACGACGACAAAACAGGCATCTATGACGCGCAGGGGCATGTACATATAGAAAAGGGGAACGCTGTCGTCTCGGCACAAAAAATAATCTTCAATTCAAAAACAGAGGATATCGATGCACAGGGCAACGTAAATTGGGCGGTCGGTAATGAACGGATCAATGCGGACAAACTTGAAATTAACCTGGCAAACCAGACCGGCGTTATCCACAATGGTTATATCAATATAGACAACGGTACCTATACAATCAAAGGCAAGGTCATAAAAAAACTCTCGAATGTGCACTTTATCGTAGAGGACGGTTCACTCACAACATGCAAGTGCGATCTCGACAACCCGGCATGGGACATTACGGCAAGGCATATCGACGCAACCCTCGGCGGGTATGCAACCTTAAAAGATGCGTTTTTTAAAGTAAAAAATATTCCCGTTCTCTACATACCCTTAGCAACAGTACCCGTAAAAACAAACAGGGTGTCGGGTTTGCTGATACCGCAGTATACCTATTCCGGATTAAATGGTTTTACGATTAGCATACCTTACTTCTGGGCAATATCCCAGGATCAAGATGCTACATTTTATTTCGATGCTATGACCAAAAGAGGACTGGGCGGAGGCGGGCAATACAGGTACGCTCTGAACGAAAAAGACAGCGGAGAATTTAACGCAAGATATTTCAAGGAATTTATTGCACCGTACAAACGGGACAGATTTTTTTTGGGTGCTCATTATTATCAGGACCTCGTAGGGGGGGTTTTCTCAAAGGGACTGTTAAATTATTATAGTGACCGGCAGTATCTGAACGATTTTGAAACCCTTCTGGAACAGTCATCGGTAGAATACGTCGAATCCATGTTTACCTTGCAAAAGAATTTTAATGACGCAGATGCCATCGGTTCATTGATATACCTTGAAAATATGTGGGCACCGAATAACGATGCAACACTTCAGCAGCTGCCCTTCGGCTCTATCAGCTATTTCCCGGTACGTATTTCTCATGCACTGCCGTTATATGCAGAATTCAATTCCACAATTGAAAACTTCGTAAGAAGCGACCCTTCCCTTCCGAAAGGAGAAAGATACGGTTTGATCCCGGGCATCTATTTGCCGTTTACCCTGGGTCACTACCTTTATTTTAATTCGGAAGCACAGGCGAGGGCATATTTTTACAATGCCGGCATATACGGTATTTATAAACCCGGTAATATACTGTCTTCCCATCTGTCGGCAGAGCTATCGACAAAGCTGTCCAGGGTACTGCCGATAGAGATAGGCACACTCAAGGCTGTGAAGCATGTAGCCTCTCCTTTCGTAAGCATAACATCGGACCACTCATTGATAAGTAATGAGCTTTACGGATTTGACGAGGTCGAGAACACTCCGCTGGAATCAAGGATCGTTGGTTTCGGCATACGCAACAGCTTTATAGGAAAAACAAAACCCTATGAGAACACGGTATCGTACCCTGTTATCGGCAGGTTTGATATATCTTCCGGGTATAACCTCCTCAAGACAGCGAAAACATTGACCGGTACAACCCAAGATATCAAGCCGTTCCTCCCGGTGAACCTTGCCTTTGTGCTTCAGCCTCCGAACTTCTTCAACACAAACATTAATATGTCCATTGACCCTGCGACCATGAGCCTTACCGAGACGACGGTGATAGAATCGACCAACGATACCCGGGGGGACAGCCTGGCGTTAAGCTATTCTTACCTGCGAAGCATGGTCAGCAGTGCGAATGCATACTTGAATTTTGCATTGACACAGCACCTCTCATTCTACGGAAGCGCAAACTACTCTTTTTATGACCGCTCTATGATACAGGCTGTTTACGGAATAAAGTTCGGAACAAACGCCAACTGCTGGAGTATCAATGCATCGTTCATCCAGAGACCGTTAACACCCAATCTGAACACTATCAGTGTTTACCTGACGCTCACCGGACTCGGCACGATAGGGCATTAACATGATAAAGAAATTGTTGAACGCCTGGCATACGCTGTGGAAATACTTCTTTTACATCGGGTTTTCTTACGGACCAATGGTATATACCCTGGCAAGGACCGAGTTTGTCGACAAGCTGAAGTTGCTTGAAAATAAAGACATAACGGAAGGTATTGCTGTCGGGGAGGTAATGCCCGGTGCGGTGTTTGTGGATTTTGTATCATACCTTGGTTTCTTGATAAAAAAAACACAGGGTGCGTTTCTTGCCATGATATTCTTTATAGCACCTTCATTCCTGCTCATGATTGTTTTAAGCATGCTGTACATGAAGTACGGACAGCTCTCCTTGATCCAGAACGTACTGCGGGGGCTCTCTGCTATTATGATAGCCCTTATCATAAAAGTAATGATCGATATATATAAAACAGGCGTTAAAAATCCTCTGTGTCTTGTTGTATCCGCAGTGGCACTCCTCCTCCTGCTGCTCAATGTAAACATTGTGTTAATCCTGATCATCGGAATTGTTGTTATGTTCGCATACGGTATGTACAACAAGGAACTTGCCTTTAAAGGTGTACAGGTACGGCTGCCTTCTTCGGCCGATATACTCTCTCTCGTTAAAGCCAATATGTGGGTGGTATGGCTTGTCCTGGGACTGATAATTGTAAACACCATCCTTTATCATATCTCACCTAATATAGCCCTTATGAACGGTAACCTGTTTAAAATAGGACTGTTGACGTTCGGGAACGGGTACACAATGCTGCCGTTTATTTCCAAAGAGGTTGTCAGCACGTATCACTGGCTTACACCCAAGGAGTTTTCCGATGGTATTGTGATGGGACAGATAACACCGGGCCCTGTTGTCATTACAGCTACATTCATAGGCTATAAAGTGGGCGGTATCTTTGGAGCACTGACAGCCACGGCATCCATATTCATGCCGTCAACCATACTCGTGGCACTTGTTGCCAAGCCCTTTATAAAGTATAAGGACAACAAGTGGGTTTTGTCCGCATTAAAGGGCATACTGGCATCTTTCATAGGCCTACTTGCCCTTGTCGTGGCACAGCTGGCAAAGGCAAACATAACGGATTATAAGACAGCCCTTTTCGCGCTTGCTTCGCTGGTACTCTTTGTTTATACCAAAACAAACCCGGTCATATTGCTCGTTCTCGGCATTATCGTGTCCCTGCTCATCTTCAGGTAAATGGATATTAATCCTCGACAATTTTGATCTCATCCTGAGTAAGGTCGTAAAGCCTAAAAACAATCTGATCGATCAGGTTATCCGTTGCTGCAATCTTCTTTTTCAATGGAGATAGTATGGATAGACTTTTATTGAACTGCTTCTCTAATATCTCCTGAAACTTCCGGTCTGACGGATTCACTTTTTTGTGTTTATGTTGGTTTTTTTTTAATACATCAAGAATAGCTTCAATATCATTTAGTTCGTGATAATCTTTAATAATCGTTTTACCGTTTAAATC
>DAHXOM010000316.1 GCA_027364825.1 bacterium
AAAACAATCGTTGCGATAAACAAGGACCCGGATGCACCGATCTTTCAGATAGCGGATTACGGGCTTGTTGCCGATTTTGCAAAGGCCGTACCGGAATTGGTTGAAGAAATAAAGAAAGTAAAATAATCAATATAAACAAACAGGGCAGGACAATCCATTCACCCCGTTAACGGTAGTGCCCTAACGGGGTAAATTGTTCCTGCTGACAGGGAGGTAGCATGAAATCAATTTTTGTAGCCATAGCCTTGATTGTATCGATGGGTTATTTCTTCTACAAGGTGGTCATACTGGCAAGACTTGTTCTGCTCGGCAAGCCTGAAAACAGGTTTGATCAAATCGGTAAGCGCGCATGGACGATGATACGGAATGCGATCTTCCAGCTTGCCAATTTCAAACGCCCCAAGGGTGACATCCTATATGCAGGCATCATGCACTTTATGATCTTCTGGGGATTCATGATCCTGCTGCTCGGAGAGATAGAGATTCTTGCAGGTGGACTGGTGCAAGGGTTTACCTTTAAGTTCTTAGGCTATCCTCTTTATAATGTATTCATCTTTTCCCAGGACTTTATGGCTGCAGCGGTCATCATTGCAATAGTCATGTCCCTTTTGAGAAGGTTTATAGAACATCCGAAAAAACTTAACTATCATTTAAGTGCTTACTTAATACTTGGACTTATAACAGGGCTTATGCTCACCCTGTTTGCAATGAACATCAGCAACGGCGTAAACCCCGAAGAGCCTGTATCCGGAGCAGTCAACTGGATGCTGTTTGCCGGTACGTACATAAAGCTTTTCCACGTTACACAGCCTCTGTCCCCTGTAACCTATGAGATAATCTGGTGGCTGCATGTACTCATGCTTTTATTCTTCCTTGATTTTATTCCAAACTCAAAGCACCTGCATATTCTTGGGGCAATACCGAACAACTTTTTCCTCAACCTTACCGACAAAACAATGCAGCTTCAGCCCATAAACTTCGAGGCAGAGGGTGTGGAAACCTTCGGTGTTTCGAAATTTGAGGAATTAACGTGGAAACAACTGCTTGACGGCCCTGCATGTACGGAATGCGGCAGGTGTACGGATGACTGTCCCGCAGCAAACACGGGTAAGATCCTTTCGCCGAGAGAGGTTATCCTGAACATCAAGGAGAACATGAAGGCAAACGGTCCAAAAATGCTCAAGCTGAAAGCGGATGAAAAACTGCCGGATGATCAAAGAACAGCACTCTTGGCCGATGATGCAGAAGGCGAGAAGCGTCTGGCTTTCAAAAAAGAGCATCCCAATGAACATATCACAGCCACATCCATCTCTCCTCAGGAGCTATGGGCATGTACAACATGCGGTGCGTGCCAGGCGATCTGTCCTGTTGCAAACGAACATATCAGGGATATTATCGACATGAGAAGATATCTTGTAATGACCGAGAGCAAGATGCCGCAGGAGCTGTCCGCAACGTTCAGGAACAATGATACAAACGGCAATCCATGGGGACTTGGGTCTGATGCAAGGCTTGATTGGGCAGAAGGCCTTGGTGTTAAAACCATGGCAGAACAGCCCGATGCAGAGATCCTTTACTGGGTCGGGTGTGCAGGCGCTTATGATGACAGGAACAAGAAGATTGCAATCTCTTTTGTCAAGCTCATGCAGGCAGCCAACGTTAAGTTTGCCGTTCTCGGAACAGAAGAGGCATGCTGCGGTGACTGGGTAAGAAGGGCTGGCAATGAGTATGCGTTTCAGACACTTGCAAAGCAGAACATAGAGACACTGAACAAGTACAAGGTGAAAAAGATTGTAACCGTATGTCCGCATGGATATTACACGCTCAAGCACGATTACCCTGAGTTCGGCGGCAATTATGAGGTTATCCATCACTCGCAGTTCATAAACCAGCTTATCAACGAGGGCAGGCTGAAACCGGTGAAGCCGATGGAAAAGACCGTTACCTACCATGACTCCTGCTATCTCGGCAGGCACAATAATATCTATGCAGAGCCGCGTGATGTAGTGGCTGCTGTTCCGCAGGTAAAGATGGTTGAGATGAAACGCAGCCATGCAAACAGCTTCTGCTGCGGTGCAGGAGGCGCGAGGATGTGGCTTGAGGAGAAAGAAGGAGACCGTATCAACAGGGTAAGGACTGCAGAGGCTTTGTCCCTGAATCCGGATGTGATTGCTACGGCTTGCCCGTTCTGTATGACCATGATCGACGACGGCGTCAAGGACAAGGGCGTTGAAGACAACGTCAAGGTACTCGACATAGCGGAGATCGTGCAGCGGGCTCTATAAAAATAATCCCGCAAAGAAACTACGGTTTTATCTTATAAATACAGGGCGTCCCGCCGTTGGCGGGACGCTTTCTTCGTTAAGTACCCATGGACTTACCTTTGCTGACAAAACCACCTGATTTAAGATGATTTTTTTTATTTTTTTCTTATCATTCATATCATGACAAGAAATGATATGAAAAAGATATGATAAGAAAGATGATACGAATGCTTGTAACCGACTATAAAACAAGGACTTTAAAAATT
>DAHXOM010000337.1 GCA_027364825.1 bacterium
TATTTCAATCTAATCCTCTCACAGAACCGTACGTGACAGTCTCCCGTCATACGGCTCTTATTATCCAGACACTCTACCCGGTTTCTTCCAATGTGCAAACAGATGGGGCGTTGCTTTCCGCACTCTTTGTACCCAATCTAATGCCATGAGAATACTGCCGTGTAATTTCTTGTATTTATTTCTTGCCAATAGTGCTATTCGTATGTCTAACATGGATAATGTTTGATACAGTTTGCTTTTTCAATATCTGCCATAATAGTTTAGCCATCCTTGTAGTTTCGGATTGAGTTCCTTGGCTATTTCGGATACCGTACTTTGCGTTTCTTGCAATAGTTTGTTTTCTCTTATCTTTTCCATGATGCTCTTGCGGGCTTTCTTGCTGATGGCCGGACTGAACGATACGAAATTTACTCCTCGTTTGTTTCTGGATAATCTTGGCTGAAAGCCATACCCTAAGAAATCGAAGCTTTTGTTTTCGTGGTCGCCTTTGCGTTTGCTGTCTTTGCAATACACAATATTTGTTTTCTCCGGGTGCATCTGTAGTCCGCACTCTTCCAGCCGTTTGCCTAACGCTTCTTTCAATTCCTGCGCCTGAGCTTCTGTCTGGCAGTGAATTACAGCATCGTCTGCATAGCGTTCAAACGGACATTGCGGATAATGCGCTTTTAACCATTTGTCCATGCAGTAATGCAGAAACAGGTTGGATAGCAAAGGGCTGATCACAGCCCCTTGTGGTGTACCTTTGTCTCTTGCATACTGCTTGCCGTCTCTGTGTTGTACCGGGGTTTCAAGCCACCGTTTTATGTACAACAGATGCCATTTGCAGTTCGTGTGTTTTTCCACTGCTTTCATCAGCAGGTCATGCGGAATGTTATCAAAGAACCCTTTGATGTCCAAATCCACTACCCAGTCGTATTGCCAGCATCTTTCACGGCATTTGCCCAATGCTTCTATAGCTGATTTCCCCGGCCGGTAGCCGTAGGAATCTTTATAGAATACCTGGTCAATGTCTGCTTCCATTGCCTGTTTTACTACTGCCTGCGCAATCCTGTCAGATACCGTAGGGATACCCAATGGCCGTTTACCCCCATCTTTCTTTGGTATTTCTACCAGTAATACTGGTGGCGGCATGTAACTGCCCGAGCACATTCTTGCCCAAAGTTTGTACAGGTTATTTGTTAAGTCTTTGTCAAACTCCTGCAAACTTACCTCGTCCACCCCGGCGCTCCCCCTGTTGGCTTTAACGCTTTCATAAGCTTCCCATACTGCCCTTTTCGAAATACTGAATGGTCTTGTCTTCATCGTTTGGTTACTCCTAAAAATGTTTTCAGTTTTCCTCTCTTTGAAAACCGGATAATTGCCCCCCTTCCCTCCGCTTTCATTACAAAAGCTTCATCGGTACTACAAGGGCATCCGCCCCTTGAACCCGCATCGGTACGTTTAGCCTCATGGGTTCTCCACTTGTGCCGTTTCCCTTATCATCAGGACGAAGGTTCTCACGTTCCATACATCTGCCTGAACTATGCTCATGCCATCTCTACGCCGGATGCCGCAACAGCAGTAATCACGTTCCCCTGTTGCTTATCCCTGTTTAACACCAAAAACAGGTTCCGACATCGTCCGTTTTGTTTTCGACGCTTCTTCAATGGTTCACTTGCGTTCATCTTCATAGCTCTTTCCTAACTCCTTTACCGGAGCCTTTTAGCCGTAACGTTCAATACCGCAGCTTTTGACTACAGCACCTTACGGTGGATTGAAACCCCTGCGTGAACAGCGGTTCCGGAGGGCCTCCCTCCATCAGTTGTACAGCATCTTCTTGCGAAGTTCGTGACACACGGTGTAATTCAAATTCGCACAAATATAAAAGTAACGATTTGTCATCCTGAGTCCCAACCAGGCTCGCCTGGAAAAAACAGTAATGACGGGATTCGCTGTAAACGAGTGAAAGATAATTGGTAAAAGGTTAAACTTGCAGAAAAAACAAGGCAAGCTATATCCCGCATATTTCATTGGGGCCGACCAGAGCCCGCTCTTGAGTTTGGGACTGTCATTCGTTGCAAAAAATATTACAGGGAACCATTCACCAGTTGGTGCATGGTTTACCGCGCTTATAAGCTTAGACATTTTAGAACGACAGAGCTTGCCATGTTTTCAAAAAACAATGAGCAAATCTAAGAAAAAGAAGAAGAAAACATTACCGCAAGGCAGTAATGGAAAAAAAATGGAGCGTTTCGGATTGCTGTATCCGCGTTCAGCAGGGATTGATGTAGGCAGCATGTTGATGATCGTTTCTTATACAGACCGACAAGATATGATCCGATTGCGGGAGTTTAACAGTTTCACAGATAGTCTTTATGAATTAGCAGATATGTTAAAGCAGGAGGGTGTAGAAGTAGTAACAATGGAGGCGACCGGCAGCTACTGGCAAAGCCTGTTCAGTATACTGGAAGACCGTGGCCTGAAAGTGATTATCATCAACCCAAGCCATTACCGGAATGTAGCTGCGCAGAAAACTGATATTCAGGATGCACAATGGCTGCACCAATTGCTAACACATGGGCTGTTACGAAACTCACATATTGCCACAGAACTTTACCGGGAACTCCGTCATTATATCCATGAAAGAACCCTCTGTCAGGATCAAAAGAGTGACTTGCTTAACCGTATCCAAAAGAACCTAACGCTGATGAACATTAAATTTCAACACCTGATCAGTGATGTGGAAGGGGTTGCAGGGATGAAACTTTTACGCGCTATAGCTTCTGGTGTAAACGATCCTGAAACCCTATTAAAACAGATCGACTATCACCGGCTGAAAGCCAGCCCGGAAGATTTGCTCAGTTCACTAAAAGGGGATTACCGCCAGGGGCAGGTCAATATTCTACAATGTAGCCTGGATACCTATGATTTCCTTAAAGGGCAGATGCTGAAATACGAAGATTATATTGAAGAAACGCTGCAAAAACTGCTTCCGGAAAATGTAAAGCGGCCTAATCAATCCATGAGGAAAAAAGGCGTTGTAAGGAAAAATCAATATCACTTCAAAGCAAGTGATTACTTGCATGCAATTTTTGGAGTAGATCTTACTGAAGTAGAAGGCTTGGATGAGATCGGATTGCTAACGATCCTGGCTGTTACAGGAACTGATATGAGCAAATGGCCAACAGCAGCTCATTTTTCAAGTTGGCTCAATCTTTCGCCAAGGCCAAAAATAACAGGCGGCAGGGTGATAGGCTATCAAAAGCGGGTTACCCACAATCCGGCAACACAAGCTTTCAGGCTGGCGGCAAACAGTGTATGGCAAAGCAAGGGGCCATTGGGTAGATTGTACAGGAAACTTGCAGCAACAAAAGGAAGTTCAAAAGCGATCAAGGCCGTTGCAAGGAAGATGGCAGTGATCTTTTATAATATGATACTCAAAAAAGAAGCATTCGATATTAAAAAAGTACAACAAGACCCAGCAATTCAGGAAGCTAAAAAAGTCGCGCGACTACAGAAGGAGTTAGCTAAATATGGATATAATATTCAAAAAGCAGCCTGATTATGTGTGTCTTACAAAGGCGTCATTATAAGCGCAGCGAAGGATCTTCTCCGCCCTGCAATAGTCCACATGCATAGTTCGCTATGTATATCGCAGAAGATCCTTCGCTGCGCTCTCTAAAGAAGTCCAGTGGACAGGATGACAAAAAAAGGCTGTCGTGAATATTGACACCGGGCGACTATTTGAAATGCACCCTATCAAAAACACCCGCTGGTAAACTTTCCTTTTATCATAGCCCCAGGCCATTGACCTTTTTTTTAATATACCCTTTTAACCTGTATCCCGTTTAATATACTTTCTCCT
>DAHXOM010000224.1 GCA_027364825.1 bacterium
ATCTTTTGCCTGTCCACGGCCTCGGATTCTTTCAGTCCGGCTGTCGACGTCTGTAATTTATTGAGTGTTTCCTCTATAGAAATTTTTTTATATTCGGATGTTTTTATCGTCGTTCTGTCCATAGAAACCCCTCTCCTCTGAGTTTAAAAATAATCCACTTAATTTATAGTGTTTATTCCGATAATCAAGTGTTTTTGTCGTTAAGAACATCCCTTTATCCGGGCCGGACAATGTTTCTTTATCCGTGAGATTGCTTCGTCACTTCGTTCCTCGTAATGACGCCGAATAAGAATACTATTAAAATAGGAGGAAGCGTGATGTACCGCATTCTTGACAATACGTACAGATTGGCTAAAGTAAAATGCATGGGAACTGCTGATTCTATTATATCCGAAGTGATTTTGCTCGGTTTTTTGATTTTTATAAATGCCTTTTTTGCCGCGGCAGAAATAGCCATCATTACGGTACGGGCTAAAGGTTTAAAAAGAGAAAAAGGCAAAAACCGTCTTTGGGACAGTGTAACATCCTTACTCGACGATACCAGGAGCCTGTTTTCGATCATTCAGATCATGGTTACCGTCGTAGGCTTCCTCTCGTCCGCCATTGCCGCACAGTGGTATGCAGAGCCGTTTGCGAATTTTCTTTCCTCTCATGTAGGCTTTTTCAGCATGCATCACTGGCAGATGATTTCTATTTTTTTTGTCACCATGATTATTTCATACCTGTTCCTCGTATTGGGAGAATTATTCCCCAAGGCAATAGCCGTTGAATATCCCGAAAGGATTGCGACCGTTACAGCACCCGTAATAAATTTGATATTGAAGTTCCTGTATCCTCTTGTAAAATTCCTTACCCTGTCCGTTCAGGTAGTAGGCAGGTTGTTCGGCTTGAAGTTAAAGGGCGGATTATCGATTGTTACCGAGGATGAGATAAGGGCCATCATAGATGAGGGCACCAAAGAGGGTGTTGTCGAGCCGGATGAAAGAAAGCTTATTTACTCGGTCCTCGAATTCAGCAATACGATGATAAAGGAGATAATGACCCCGCGTGTCGATACGGTGACTATCGAAAAGGACATACCTGTGGATGATGCACTGAACAAAATGATTGAATCCGGCTATTCAAGGATGCCGGTGTATGAGAAGGACATGGACCATGTAATCGGTATCATACATATCAAGGATCTCATCGATGCAAAAATTAAAAATAAACAACTCCCGGCAATACTCCGGATCGCGTACTTTATTACCGACACCATGAGGCTGGATGATGCCATAAAGGAATTCAGGAAAAAGGACATTCAAATGGCGGTGGTCACGGATGAGTACGGCGGCATATCCGGTATCGTTACCATGGAAGATATACTGGAAGAAATTGTCGGCGAGATCAGGGATGAATACGATCAACAGGAAGAAGAGCCGATACAGCATGTTCAGGACGGTATCGTCGTACTGGGCAATGTGAATATCGCGGACATCAACGAGGCACTCGGCGTCAATCTTGATGACTCAAAGGTAAGTACGATCGGCGGATTTGTTACCGGGGCCATGGGGCATTATCCTTCCGCTGGCGAGCACTATGAGGACGAGCAGGTCAAGATATTCGTCCTGAAGATACGGGGCAGAAGGCTTGAAAAATTGAAAATCGTAAGAAAACTTGAAGCCAAATCCGAAACATGATCTATTTCGGCCGCTTCATGCAGGAACAAGGTTTCCTCACACAGATTTTTAATGTTGAATTTTAATATTGAATTTTGAATCTTGAATCTTGAGTCTTGAATTACAAGCGGTATGAAACCGCTGGCAAGGAGGGCATTATGTATGATTTTATAATCGTGGGCGGAGGAATAGCAGGTCTTGAGCTTGGTGCAATGCTGAGCTATGACGGCTCTACCGTGTTAATGATCGAACAGGCGGAGCATGTGGGGGGCCGCACCTTTGTTCATTCAAAGGACGGTTTTGAGCTCGACAACGGTATCCACCTGGTAAGGTTCGGCAGGAAAAGTGCCGTGGCCGATGTCCTGAGGCATATAGGGAAAGAGATCAGTTTTAAGCCGCTTGGAAAATCTTATGTTATCGATGAGGATAATAGATTTATCCTGTTTCCCACAAGCCCGTCCGGATTCCTGACCAGCGGACTGTTTAAATTTTCGGAACGTCTGAAGGCCCTTCAGATCATGATACAATTGAAAAGAGGGAAGGAAGAAGGTTTCGATCGTTATACCGTGGAAGAATGGATGCGGGGCGCAGGGATAGACGGCGGGTTGAGGAGGTATTTCAGCCTTGTTTGTGCTTCCATGCTCGTGTGCCCGATCCCGTCCGTGGCATCTGCCCAGGCATTGGCCGAGAACATTGCCATGGTTTTAAAAACCGGCATATCGGTTGAATATCCGGTCCATGGCTGGCAAAAGGACATTATTGCCCCTCTGTCTGATGCTATCAGAAAAAACGGAGAGATCAGGACAGGCACAAAGGTGGATTCCGTTATAATCGAAAATGGCATTGCAACCGGTGTGAGAATAAAAGACACCGTCGTGAACGCGAAAAATATAATTATGGACATACCGTCCCAGGAACTCGGCAGGATACTGGATATTGGCCGGCTAAAGGATGAGAGGTTAAAAACGGCCGTTGGGCTTGTGCCGACATCGGGCATATCTATAGACTATGCTATAGACGGACGGATAAGCGATATCGACGGGCTTCTCTATCTCGAGGACCCCATGAGTTTTGGTTGTTTTGTGTCAAACCTGTCATCCGGCATAGCACCGGCCGGCAAGTCTCTTTTAACGTGGTTTTGCCCGATCCATAATGAGGACATGAAACAAAAGGATAAGATAAAAAACTATCAGCAGAAGCTCGAGAACAGGATAGAAGGGATTTTCCCGTCACTGAAAACAAAAATAATATTTTAACGCGTCCTTCATCTGAATACCGTTGACGGGGTAGAACTCAATATAAGCCAGCTGAGAGATAAGCGCATGGATTACAGGATAGAGGGTATCGATCACCTTTATCTTGTCGGTGACACCACCGCTGCACCGGGTGCGGGCGGGGACATAGCACACGAGTCGAGCGTGGAGTGCTATGGGAGGATAAAAGGCAGGATGCTCCCGGGAGACAACGGCTGAAGCTATGACGCATGCCATCAAACTTGTCGTGAGCGATCTCCATCTCGGCAGGGGCAGGTTTACCTCTGAAGGTATACGCAACCCGTACGAGGATTTCTTCTTTGATGAAAGTTTTGATGAATTTCTGGGATACTACACGCAGGGAAAATACGCAAACTACGATGTTGAGCTTATCATAAACGGGGATTTTCTGAACCTGCTGCAGGCAGACATATTAAAAGACGGCGTTACCATTACGGAGTTTGATTGTCTTATCATGCTTCAGCGCATTGTAAAGGGACACCCGGCATTTTTTGATTCGTTGAAGCGGTTTATGTATTCCCTGAACCATCATATGAGCATCCTGGTAGGGAACCATGATCAGGGTTTACTCTGGAGCAAGGTTGAAGGACTTTTAAAGAACATCATTTCTCCCCGTATAGAGATATACCACCGTTCCAGGTCTTTCGGCGATATCTATATAGAGCACGGCAACAATTATGATATCCTCAACGGGTTCTCTGCCATGGACGCCATAAAGAAGTCCCCGGTAAACGGGGACACGATATTGAATATCCCCTGGGGCAGTTATTTTGTATTAACGTTCATCTATCCGAGAAAAAAGAGCACGCCGTATCTTGACAGAATAAAACCGTTGAGAAGGTATATACGGTGGGGGCTTTTATTCGACACGAGAAAAACGGTTGCCACCTTACTGCAGATGGTATGGTTCTATATCGTCAATAGATTTCATCCGGATCCCCAGAGACGCAGGAAATTCCATCTCACCATTGAGCATGTCATGGAGTCATTCAAATTGGGATCCATTACGGATATTGCCGAAGCAATTTTAATGCACACGAATTACAGGATTGTGATATTCGGACATACGCACAGGGCGATGCACCGGGAATCCCAGGGCAAGCAATATCTGAATACGGGAACATGGACCGATATTGTCGATATGGGTATGGATAACCCGGGCAGGCATTCCAGACTTACCTATGTTCTGATCGAATATGAGATGAATCCGCCGCGGGCGAGTCTGCGGGAATGGCACGGAGGTTACAGGGTCGAAAATGAGATTCCCGGATGGTCATAAGAAAATAGCCGACAGAACCGTGACGGCAGGTCCTTATAATAAGGACGGGAACAAGCATTCCGGAAAAGTTTACGATCTGTCATCAACGATAAACATGCTCGGGCATTTACTGGGAGATGTTTTAAAAAAACAGAAAGGCGAAGAATTTTTCAGGCTGGAAGAATATACAAGGCTGGGCATCAAGGCATTGAGAAGGCACTATAATCCTGCACTCGAAATGCGGATAATAGATACCCTCTCCCGGCTCCAGCCCGAACAGATGGCCGATCTGATAAGGGCCTTTGCCCTGTATTTCCAGCTCGTCAATATAGCGGAAGAATACTTTACGTACAGACCGGGAACGCATTCGTCGGCGTTGAGCCATGATGATCTGTCGGTATATACCTGCATTTCGGACATGGCGGGCGGGCGTTCCGGCAAGGATGCCGTGAAATCTTTTATCAACAACCTCTCCATTGTCCCGGTGATAACAGCTCATCCCTCGGAAACCAAGAGGCACACGATCATGATGAAGCACCGGAAAATATACGATTATTTGTGCAGCATGCTGGAGTGCCGGTTTGCACGTGAACCCGGACACTACGAAGTGCTCATAGAGAATGAAATAACAAAACTCTGGCAGACGGATGAGATCAGGAACCGGAACGTAAAAGTTTCGGACGAGGTCTTTAACGGTATGTTCTATTTCAGGCATACGTTTTATCCTGCTCTGGATAAATTATACAAAAAGGTCCGGAATGCAATCGAACAGGTATATTCCGATATACCCGTACCGCATGATTTTATGACGTTCGGATCATGGATAGGCGGGGACATGGACGGCAATCCTTCGGTAACGCACCATACCATATCCGGTACTATGGACATGCATAAAGATACAATACTATCCCTGTACAGAGAAGATATAAACGCTCTGTTCAGGAGCCTTTCCATGTCGGAAAAGCAGTCCGGGGTATCCGGGGCGTTAAAAAAGTCGATCCGCAAGGATATCAAAAGGTTCGATACAATATCCGGCCTTGTCGACTTCTATAATATAAGCGGGACCGAATACTACCGGCAGAAACTGACACTTATGTATGCACGGCTGCTCGCACTCGGCGACCGCAAAAAAGGTGCATACGACAGTGCCGGTGAGTTCATATCGGATCTCACCCTTATCCAGGACAGCCTTTCCCGCAACAATGCCGGGGATATAGCGGGGGAAGAAGTCTCCGCACTGATAACAAAGGCGCACGTGTTTGGTTTTCATCTTGCGTCCCTGGATGTACGCCAGCACCATACCGTACATGAAAAAGTTGTGGACGAACTGCTCGGCAGGACCTATGCCCGGGAGAATGAAGTCTCGAGACAAAAGATTTTAACCGGTCATTTGACCGGTAGTTTCAGCATGCCGTTGAAATTATCGCCCACGGCAAAAAACACCATGAATGTATTTAAAACAATAAACCTTGTCCGGAAAACCCTCGGCAGGGATTCTATCAGGACTTATATCATAAGCATGAGCCACGGGTTCAGTGATATTCTCGAAGTTGCCTTCCTGATGAAATTAACGGGACTTGTCCATCCCGGGAAAAACGGTATGAACTCCTCAATAAGAATTGTGCCGTTGTTTGAGACCATCGACAACCTTGAACATGCACCGGATACCATGGAGCAGGCATTTACCAACAAGCCCTACAGGTCCCTATTGAAGAATTCAGGCATGCAGCAGGAGATTATGCTGGGTTATTCCGACAGTAATAAAGACGGCGGCATACTCAAGGCAGCGTGGACGCTCTACAAAGCACAGGACCGGCTGGTTGCTCTTGCAGGCAAATACGGTGTGAAGATCCTGTTTTTTCACGGCAGGGGAGGCAGCATCGGCCGGGGTGGCGGGCCTACGTATAAAGCCTTTAAAGCCCAGCCCGCCGGCACCATCCATGGACAGGTAAAGTTCACGGAGCAGGGCGAAGTAGTATCGTACAAATATGCAAATATTGATGCCGCCCTCTATAATCTTGAATCGATTGTGTCGGGCGTGATCTCTGCAAGCCTTTCACCGGCAGATGGTAACAGGAGATTGTATGAAGACAGTATGGAGGAGATTGCACAGTACGCGTATGTGCACTACCGAAAATACATCCATGACAATCCTTTGCTCGCGGGTTATTTTTTTTCCGCCACACCGGTCCATGAGATAGCAAAACTCAACATAAGCTCAAGGCCGGCTTTCAGGGCCAAAAAGGTAACTATCGATTCAATAAGGGCCATTCCGTGGTCGTTTAGCTGGGCGCAAAGCAGGCATAATATCCCGGGCTGGTTCTCGTTCGGTCATGCCCTGCATGCATTCTTGAAAAGCCGCAGAGGTAATATAAATATTCTGAAGCAGATGTATAAGGACTGGCAGTTCTTCAAGGTACTGGTTGATAATATAGAGATGAGCATGGCAAAGGCAGATATGCACATAGCATTGCTGTACGCCAATCTTGCGGGCACTATAAAGGGCTCGAAAGGTTTTTTCAATATGATAAAAGATGAATACCTGCTGAGTAAAAACATGCTTCTCCTCATAACAGGGCAGAAGTATCTGCTTGAGCACCAGCCTGCGTTAAGGCTTTCTCTGGAGCTCCGTGAGCCCTATATAGATGCGCCCACCTATATCCAGACGATCCTGCTTGAGCGGTTAAAATCAAAGAAGCTGACAAAGAAGGAAATCAACAGGCTCACCTACCCGGTTCTTCTGAGCATTAATGCCATATCAGCAGGTCTGAAGAATACGGGGTAAGAAGCGTAACATTATCCTTGCAAATTTGATCGGCCTATTTTAAAACAGTCTTATACAAAAGGCACCTATTCAAATACCATGAACTTCTTAATCGGAACCGTACTATTTGCAATGCTGCAGGGGCACCGTGTCGGTATGACTGTTGCACCGGCCCGGCTCCATCCGGGCAGTCCGTTTATGGTAAACGTCAGCGGTCTGGTGACCGGTACAACGTATACAATCGAGTTCGACAAACGTACCCTTCATTTCACCGGCAGCGGCACAGCGGCTGTTCTGCTCGGAGTAAACCTTGGGCACCCGGAAGGTGAAGACAGCATAGAACTGTACGGGAAGGGCATTGCCGCACCCCTGACCGCTGTATCGATCGATGTGCATAGCCACGACTACCCGAGCCAATATCTGAAACTGCCGAAAAAATTTGTTGAGCTTACACCCGCTGAACTGAAGAGGGCTATGCATGAGCAGAGGGAACTGGATAAAATCTTTGCCTCCGACCGAACAGCGACCCTGTGGAGAGGTGATTTTATACTGCCGGTTCATGGTATTATAACAACACCCTTTGGAGTGAAGAGGTTTTTGAACGGTGAGCCGAGGTCCGCGCACACCGGCATTGACATAGCAGGGAAAGCAGGTACGCCTGTTGTTGCAACGAATGACGGCATTGTATGCTTTGAGGGGAACCTGTTTTTCGGCGGCAACAGTATTCTGATAAATCATGGACAGGGTATTTATTCCATGTACTTTCATCTCGGAAAATACGCGGTAAAAAACGGTGCGCAGGTGAAAAAGGGACAAGCAATAGGATATATAGGAGACACCGGGCGCGTTACAGGACCAAGCCTGCATTTCGGCATACGGATTGTGGACAGCAAGATAGACCCGGAGTTGTTGTTTCTATTAACAAGCAAAAAATAATATTTGATTCTTCAATCAAAAAACTGTTGCAAATCGATCGAAGATTATAGTATACGTTGAT
>DAHXOM010000225.1 GCA_027364825.1 bacterium
TTTTGACAAACTTCTCAACAATTGACGGAGAAGGCTTCCGGGCCGGGTCCCCTGTTTCCTGATAACGCTCCATGTCGATATAATACGACAGGTCTATACCGGTCAGGTCCAGGAGTTTAAAAGGTCCGATAGTATGTCCCAATCCCAGGGTTACAGCGGTATCGATGTCCTCGAAGGACGCGATGTCCATATCGTAAAGAAAGAGTGCTTCATGAATAAGAGCGGACAGAATACGGTTAACCAGAAAACCATAAATTTCTTTTTTTAATAAGACGGGAGTCTTGTCCAGACTCTTTACAAGGGCAATCACGGTATTCAACGTTTCCTCTGAAACATGGGGAGCCCGAATCACCTCTACAATCTTCATGATAACCGCAGGATTAAAAAAGTGCATGTTACATACTTTATCCGGACGGCCTGTAGCATCTGCGATTCTGGAGCTGACGATAAAGGAGCTGTTGGTTGCCAGAATAGTATGTTTTGGACATATCTTGTCCAGCTCGGAGAACAACCGCCGTTTTACCGCAAGCTTCTCTATAATAGCTTCTATGACGAAATCGGCATTCCCCGCAGCTTCTTTAAGATTAGAAGTAAAAGAGAGATTGGTTCCGGCTTGCCGTGCCGCATCCCTTGTTAACTTTCCCTTGGCAACACGATCGGGCAAGTAGGAATCGATAAATGCTTTTGCTTTTTTGATGGCTTCTGAATCGATATCGGTACAGGTAACCTTATAACCGCTTAAAGCAGCACTCAGGGCAATTTCGTGTCCCATGATTCCAGCGCCCACAACACAGACTTTTTTGATGCCAGAAACGGTCATAATAACATCTTCAACCCTTTCTTTACTCAACTTCCTTAATGCTGATCAGACTAAGAAGCTGAATCAAACATTAACTACATCAAAACCCATGATACGTGTCACACTGTTTGCGGTAATTCGAATGCTCCGGGATTAATGTTTTACCCGTCACACTGGTTTAACAGTATATAATTTTTTTACGCCGAATCGAAAAACTGTCAAGATTTAATTGGAGTTTAACAGGAATAATTGCAATTAAGAGGGATGTAGAAGCTAACTGCCCTTTTCAAGCTTATCCAGGATAGAATCTATTTCATCCGCTTCTTCCTGCTTTTTCTGCTTTGCTTTTATTTCCACAGGTCTCTGAGCATCCGGATTTGGCCTGGCAACAGGAGGAGGCTGTGCAGCGGCTTTTTGTTTTGGCTGAACAAATTCCTGGGCTGACGACTGCTGAATAGATTCAACGACCAGCTCCTCTTCCGTCGTTTCCGGCATTTCAACGGCCTTCTTTTTCTCTGCTTGTTCACCTGTTATACCGAGATCCGACGCAACACTGTCTATAATCTTACTATCTATGACCTTGGCCTTAACAAGAAAACCTTCAAAAAGTGCATTTGAAGAAATGATATTTATCATCCTTGGTACGCCCTTTGAATAATAATGGATTTTTTCAATAGCGTCAGGCGCGAATATCTCCTCTTTATTCCCCCCAAGTCCTAATCTATGTTTTATATAGGCCTCAGTAGACTCATAATTAAAGGATTCCAGACTGTATTTCAATGCAACACGCTGTGCCAGAGGACTATCGAGCAACAGGTTTTCCTCTATTTCAGGCAGGCCAAAGAACACAAAGGTGATTAGTTTCCTGTCAGGCGCCTCGAGGTTGAGCAGTCCCCTGAACTCCTCCATCATTTCTTTTGTTTTTAACATCTGGGCTTCGTCGATTAAAACGACAGCCTTTTTGTGCTGTTCATACAGTTCATTCAATCTTTCGTATAATTGGGACAACAGGGTAATTTTATTGTCCGAAGGCTCAGCTATACCAAGCTGCATGGCTATTTTCTTGAGCAGCCAGTCTGCGGTTATTCCTGAATGAATAATAACCAGCAGTGCCGATTCGTACTCTTCCTCCGGCAGGCTGTCCAGCATACGCCTCGCGAGTGTGGTTTTCCCTGTGCCTGTATCCCCTATAAGCAGGGCAAGACCTTTCATCGAATCAACCGCGTACATTAATCTTACCAGCGCCTTGGAATGCTGGGCACTATTATAATAAAACTTTATGTCCGGCGCACTTGAAAACGGTTCCTCGTTTAACTTATAAAAATCCAGATAATTCATTGTGCTCCTCTTTAAATATATGAGACCTTTTTCTTGGCCTGTTTTACCTTGTTTTGACCTATATCCGCATCTTCCTTTACCTGTTGTTGTCCATGATTATTAACATTGCTCTGCTCTTTTTGAGGTGAGCTGATTTGCTCCTGCTTTTCGGGTGGTTTTGACACCTGTTCTTCCGGTATATCTTCTTTCAGCAGGCTATCGAGTGTAAACTTTTCCGTTTCAGCCTGTTTTGGCACATCTTGTTCAACCTCTAATCCATCCTTTACAAACTCCTCAAGTTTATCAAGTTTGTCTTTTACGTCACGGAATTTTTCATCGAACTTCTTTACCTCTGCAAAATAACTGTAAGCATTCTTCATATCTCCATAAGCCTCAAAAGCTATGGCAAACTCATATAATAAACCGATGTTTTCCGCCTTTATACCTCCCTTCGTCTCCAATGCCTGTTTATACATCTCAATAGCCTTACTTGGCAACCCTTTCCCCATATAGCTCATTCCGAGCATTATCAGGCCGTCTGCCTTTTTATCCGGTGAAAGAGTCGCTATATTAAATTCATTGATAGCCTCATCTATTAATCCCATTTCCTTATAAGCAATACCGAGGTTATAGTGTGTCTCTGCATCCTCTTTATCAACACTTTTCTCAACCCCCTTCTTGAAAGCCTCGAGGACTTCTTCGACGCTCACCTGCTGCTCCTCCTCAGGGGGCTGCTGTACTTGAGATGTTGCAGATGTTACCGACAGTTCTTTTTCAAGTTCCTGTGCAAGATCAAACAGGCCTTCATCTGCAGATACAGCAATGACATGTTCAACTTCTTTCTGA
>DAHXOM010000229.1 GCA_027364825.1 bacterium
ATAGGGACACTCTCCACGGACTTGCCTTTCTATGCCCGTCAGTATATAGATTTCATTATTCAATAAAATAAAGGATAAAAATATGAAAACCGCATTAATAACCGGAATTACGGGACAGGACGGTGCGTACCTTGTAAAATTACTTCTCGAAAAGGGCTACAGGGTATACGGCTCTTACCGGAGGTTGAGCATGCCGGGCTTCTGGAGACTGGAAGAGCTCGGAGCGAAAAGCCATGTAAAGCTTGTTGAAATGGACCTGCATGATACGGGAAACATCATACGGGTGCTGGAAAAGATAAAGCCCGATGAAATTTACAACCTTGCCGCACAGAGCTTTGTTGCCGTATCATTTGAGGAGCCGATATTGACCGGCGAGGTTACCGCTCTTGGTGCTGCAAGGATACTCGAAGCAATCAGGATAGTGGACCCGGGGATCAAGTTTTATCAGGCATCATCCTCGGAGATGTTCGGAAAAGTACAGGAGACTCCGCAGAATGAAAATACGCCGTTTTATCCAAGGAGTCCCTACGCAGCGGCAAAGCTTTACGCCCACTGGATGACCATAAACTACCGGGAGGCTTATAATATCTTTGCATGCTCCGGTATCCTGTTCAACCATGAATCTCCGCTGCGCGGCATAGAATTTGTCACGAGGAAGATTACGGACGCAGCGGCACGAATAAAGTACGGGCTGTCCAATGTTCTGGAACTCGGGAACCTCGATGCTTACCGCGACTGGGGATATGCCCCTGAGTATGTTGAATCAATGTGGCACATGCTCCAGCAGAAAAAGCCGGACAATTATGTCGTAGCCACGGGCAGGAACAACAGTGTCAGGGATTTTGTTACCCATGCGTTTGAATATGCGGGGTTCCGGCTGGAATGGACCGGCAAGGATTATAAGGCCGTTGCACGGGACAAAAAAACCGGGAAGGTCCTCGTGAGAAGCATAAAGAAATTTTACAGGCCTGCAGAGGTCAAAGAGCTTCTTGGCGATTACACGAAGGCAAAAAAGGTGCTCGGCTGGAAGCCCAGAACAAGCTTCAAACAGCTTGTTGAGATTATGACAGAAGCTGATATCAGAAGGGTTTCCACGTTAAAAAAATGAAAGCCCTTGTAACAGGGATACATGGGTTTGTCGGAGCATATTTAAAACAGCATTTGCTCTCGCTCGGGTATGATGTTTACGGCATCGATCGTTACGCTCACGATAAAGACACCTTTCCGGCAGACATAACGGACAGAGACAGGCTCGGGAGTGTTATAAAAGATATTCAGCCCGATGAGATCTATCACCTTGCCGGCATTGCAAACGTGGCATATGGGAATGTCGGCGACTATTATACCGTGCATGCTATCGGTACCTTGAACCTTTATGAGGCTGTTCAAAGGGCAGGTATCAATCCAAAGATTTTATATGTCAGCACATCGAACGTATACGGTATTGTGCCTGAGGAGAAACAGCCTATTGCCGAGGCCCAGCCCATGCTGCCGGCCAACCATTATGGGGCAAGTAAAGCGGCAGGGGAGATGGTTTCCCATAAGTATATTGCAGACGGACTGAGGATTATCATTGTGCGCTCTTTTAACCATACCGGGCCGGGACAGACAGAATCATTTATCATACCGAAACTGATAAGGGCGTTTGCCGTTAAGCAGCCCTCACTAGAGCTCGGAAATACGGGTACAAAAAGGGATTTTACCGACGTACGCGATGTTGTAAAGGCTTACAGCCTCGTTGTACAGAAGGCCGTGCCCGGAGATGTTTATAATGTTTGTTCGGGAAAGGTACATTCAATTCATGACATCATAAGTTCTCTCAAGGATCTTACCGGCCATTCAATCCGGATCAAGCATACAGACTCATTGAAGCGCGCCGTTGATCCGGCCATTTTTTACGGTGACAACCATCGCTTGAAAAAGCTCGGCTGGTCCGCGGAAATACCGATGGAACAAACTTTAAAAGATATAATAAACTTTTATAAACAGAAGCCCGGTGCATTTGAGAAATAGGAAAGCTTGTTCATTCGTTCAGGGGCATCCCGCCAAAGGCGAAATCGTGCGATCCACCACTCGCCCCGTTAGAAATGCCCTCATTCAAAT
>DAHXOM010000365.1 GCA_027364825.1 bacterium
CCGACCTTCTCGAGCAGTACGTCCGAGACTGTGTAAAAGAACGGGAATTTTTTAAGCAGCTGTACTGCGCTGTCCATGTAAGTAAGATTTTATCGCGTAGGCCTTGTACAAAAGCTCGTAGTCCGCTGCGCTCCTGTCCCATGAGAAATCAAACGCCATGCATGCCTTTATCAGTCTCTGCCATCTCTCTTTATCATCGTAAACATCCATGGCCTTTTTCAAGGCCGCCAGCATCTGATCCGGATTCTGATCCTTAAACTTGAACCCGTTGCCCTTTTCCGAGGATGGATTGTACTCTATGACGGTATCGTTCAAACCGCCGGTAGACCTGACGACCGGCACAGTACCATATTTAAGACTGTACATCTGGTTGAGGCCGCACGGTTCATATACCGACGGCATAAGGAAGATATCGGACCCTGCCTCGATGAGGTGGGCAAGGCTGTTGTCAAAACCTATCTTGACGCTCATCCTGCCGTTATACCGGTGAGCGATATCTTTTATCTTTTCTTCGTAGGGCTTATCACCGCTGCCGAGCAGAACGAACTTAAACCCCATAGACATGATCCTGCCCATTGCCTCAAAGACAAGATCAATGCCCTTCTGCTGGGCAAGCCTTGTTATCATACCTATGGTCGGTGCATCACTGTTATCAAGATTGAACATCCTGTTCAGGGTTGTCTTATTGTCGTGCTTTAGATCGATGGTATCACTACCGTATTGATGCGGAATAAACCGGTCGTGTTCCGGGTCCCATTGCTCATAATCCACGCCGTTCAGAATACCGAACAGGTCATGCTGCCGAGTTTTTAATACCCCGTCCATCCTGTATCCGAATTCGGGTGTCAGTATCTCCCTGCTGTAGGTCGGGCTTACCGTTGTAACAGCGTCGGCAAACACGATGCCCGTCTTGAGTAAGCTGAGCTTTCCATAAAATTCAAGGTAATCGCTTGAAAAATATTCCCAGCCGAGTCCTGTCAGCGGCATATCAAGGTGCCAGAATATCCCCTGATAGCCTATATTGTGTATGGTGAATACGGATGCAGTGCCTTTAAAATACTCCTTATACAGCGTTTTCATATAAATCGGAACGAGCCCTGACTGCCAGTCATGCGCATGGATAACGTCGGGTTTAATATTTAATTTCTTGAGAAGCTCCAGAACCGCTCTCGAGAAAAAGATAAACCTTTTTGAATTGTCGGAATAATCAATGCCGTTCTTATCGACGTAGAGGCCGTCTCTCAGGAATAACGCATCATTGCCGATAAAGTATGCGGTGGTACGGTCGTTGATTTGGATTGAGTAAATGTCAGCAGGTAGTGTTTGATCGTTTAACTTTATGTTGAAAGACACAGCCTGTTTCTCAGGACTGAACTTTTCTGCAACAGACTTATAGAGCGGTGATACGATGATCACGTCATGGCCTTTTTTCCCCAGGGAAACAGGTAATGCGCCCAATACATCCGCAAGCCCTCCTGTCTTTGAAAAAGGTACGACCTCTGAACCTGCATGGACAATAATCATGATATCTCCCTTAAATAGGCTGCTGCCTGTTCCGGTGATGTCGGATTTATGAAGAAACCCGTTCCCCATTCAAAACCAGCCACCTTGGTGAGGACCGGGATGATCTCAAAATGCCAGTGATAATACTCACACTGGTCTGCCGTGAGCGGTGACGTGTGGAGGATAAAATTGAATGAGGGATAGTTCAGTGCTTTATCGAGCTTGCCGATCACCTCAAGAAATATATTCGACAGGCTCTCGAGCATGTCGTGTGATGTCGTTTCATAGTGAGAAAAATGCCGCCTCGGCAAGAGCCATGTCTCAAACGGGAACCTGGATGCATACGGTGTAAATGCGATAAAATCCACATTCTGCGTTACGAGCCTGTCCTTTTCCGTTATCTCCTGCCGTATCATATCGCAGAATATGCACCGCTCCTTGTATTCATAGTAATCCTTTGCACCGTGGAGTTCTTCTTCCACGGTTATGGGGATAATGGGTAATGCAATCAATTGCGAATGCGTATGTTCCAGTGATGCACCGGCAGCCTCGCCCTGGTTTTTGAATATCAGTATATACTTGAACCTGTTGTCCCTTTTCAGATCCCTGATCCTTTCCCGGTACGTCCAGAGGACATCTTTCATCATTCCAACCGTGAAAGCGGACATTATTCTGTTATGCTCGCTCGTTTCGATGATTACCTCATGCGCCCCTATGCCGTTCATCTTATCATACATGCCGTTGCCTTCCCTGTTCAGGTCTCCTTCTATCTGGAGTGCCGGAAACTTGTTCGGAACGACCCGCAATGACCAGCCGGGCTTATCGGTATGACTGCCGTCTTTTCTGATAGCCAGGATTTCATGGGGTGTCTTGTCTTCATTGCCGTAATCAAACGGGCAAAAGGCATTGTCTGCCTTTTCTATGTGTTTATTGTTAAAGTCAGACGGTCTTTTGGAACGCTCGGTGGATATAATGACCCATCTGCCTAAAATCGGATCTTTTCTTAATTCAGACATTCGATTCTCCTCTATGGACTTCTCTTACCACACATTTATCCCGTTAGGAACAGGAAATGCTTTATTAGTCCGGCATATCATTTTTATCTCCCGGGTTTCTAACAGGGTAAAAATCAACAGGTATAGTAATACCTTTGCTTTCTTCCGGTGCAAGGTTCAGGTCATAGACGAGCAAAAAGCATGTTCCCTGATATGTCCTTTCGAAGCCTCCCTCGGATGCGGAGACCGTTTCTATGGGGTAGGTAAATAAAGACGCTATCGATGGTGTTGCTATCTTTATTCCGAGCTTCTGCCATTTATCAACAAGTTCGAGACTGTCGATCCTGCCGTACTTCAGGAAATCAGCCATGCCCTTTATCTCTTGTCCATCGGTACCGTTGATCACAATGGAACGCTGGTCATCCGTGCCGAGCAGGGTGAGGTTCAGTTCTATAAGCATTGCAGCGTCGATCCGTTGATTGGAAATATTGGTAAGCCTATATCCGGTCTCCATACGGTTTTCGAATAATCGATAACTCTTCTCCATTCTCAAGGGTAACCTGTTCTCGCTGTCCATGGTAAGATGTCCGTCCCTTGACAGAAAAACGGTATTACCCTCGTGCTTCACAACGTTGTGTTGTTCAAGGGTAAAATCACCAAGGTCAATATATTGATTTTTATACAATCTGTCCAATTCCAACACATGGGATGGAAGGAAATGTTCCACAAAGCTATATCTCGGATGCCAATCATAGATTAATTTTTGTTCAAGCGCTTCTTCTTTTACGTTTACCATGTTGTGAATGGTTACCGGCGTACTTGCAGAAAGTTTGTTTGTTTGTTTCTCTCTTATGAGTTCATGATAAGCCTCTTTACGCCTTGTCATAACATTGGTGATATTAAAATGATGATCCCTTTCATCAATCTCCACCAGCGCACCGCCTTTTGCCGGGGCTATGTATAAAGAAAGGCGGTTGTTTTTGAGGATAATTTCATCCATACCGTCAAGATCAAGATCCTGTGAGGTGTAGGATACACTGTGGGATTGAGGCTTGTGCGCATCTATCAATGCCTCTGCCTTTAAGAGGTGTTCATACACTGCATGCCTTAAGTAGTTGAGGTAAACACCCCCGAACAACCCGTGCCAGTAAACACAGTTAGACTGGGATTTGAAAAGTTCAAGCCTTGCGTCGTCCAGCTGCAACCCTATTCTGTTTTCCATGTTTGCAAGCATCGTGCTCACCGAGAGCATCCTTTTATGCATCCAGTTGCTCTCGGGGTATTTTACGAGGAAGTTGTCCCAGAACCCGCCCCTGATGAAGGGGTTGCAGCATTCATCGACACCTATGGTGCTCATAGATGACTTGAATGCCTTGAATTTTATCGCGGCCTCTACCGGCAATGCCCACTCAAGCATTTCCTCATAAGAAGCAGAAGGTATATATATTCTGCCGGTCGGTTTGTTCATGGATATGTCTTCACCCTGGGTCGTTATGCTTAGCCAGTCCGTATTTTTTTCAAGCTCTCCAAAAAAACGCTCAAGCCAGCCCTGTTCAAAGACCCATTTATAGGTACCGGGCCAAAGTCCGAATTTTTCTCCGTCATCTGCATAAGTAACGGAATTTATCGTGCCGGTATCCCGGTATCCCTTTAAAATATCAATAACCTGTGACGGCTCTTTGAATGGTATTGCATATCTTAAACTCTTCTGGATCGGGAAGATATTCAGCGGGTGTCCTGCACGCTCCGTAATATAGTAACCGTGTATTTCTTTTTCTTCCAGGCCCGCATAATAAAAATGCGTGTCATCGACCGTTGTGTATTTGATCCCAAGTCCCGATAACAGAACAGGAAGGTACGGGTCCCAGACCCTTTCCGTCAGCCATACGCCTTTGGGGTTTTGTTTGAACCTTGTCCTGATAAATTTATTCATCATTTCGATCTGGCCGGTTGCATCCTGATCTGTCAGGATCTCGAGAATGGGTTCATAATAGCCGCCGGAGATTAGTTCTACCTGGCTCCTGTCAACGAGCCTTTCGATGTCCATGATGAATGCAGGTTCATTGATTCCTATCCAGTCCCATACAGGTCCGGATATGTGTAACCCGAACTTTACTGCAGGATGCCGGAGAAGCGTTTTTATAAGCGGCTTGTAGCTTCTCTCGTAAGCCTCCCTGAATACGCCGTCAAAGTTGCCGACCGGCTGATGACAGTGAACGGTAAAATGGAAATTGAGCTTATCCATTAAATACTCCACATCTTTTTTGTATAATCCTGATCCGGTATGACAATACTGATAATACCTTTTGCAGGATACTTCTCGAGCTCTACATCCCCGTCCCTTGCGCTGATGATTATATTGAGTTTCATGTCCGGCGTTGCGCCTATGTCAGAAAACGGGATCTTCAATTCAATGATTTTTTTTATTGCGATAGACTCGCTTATCTTTACAAAGTTAAAAATTATCTGATCCTTTGCATAATGCAGTTCATAGTATGGTTTTGTGTCAAGGAGGTTTTTTATAGGTATAATAATGCGGTATTCAAAGCTGTGATCGAAGATGTTTATTGCGAAGTACACGTTATATTTCTCATTCCTGATCTTTTCTATGTTGTGATCGAACCGTATATAAAGATTATCAAGGTCAAAGCCGTAGTATATCTTATAGATGAAAGGCTCGGGGTTATGCCTGCCTGTCGTTGAGGTGGAATAGCAGACTGCACTGCCTTCCCATTCATAATAATCCGTCGCTATGCCGTCCAGTACCGGCGTTATGAAGTCAAGCGGTTGTGCGTTGACCTGGGTCTCTGAAAGGGCTATTACGGGAGTATGGAGGAAATCGAGCATGGGCTTTTTTATGACCTCTAACACTTTTTTGAGGTTCTTTCTGAATAATCTGTCGAATTCTTCTTCATTAACCGTGTAAAATGTATCTCCATACCACCAGAACCAATCGCTCCCTTCTGCAATGGAGAGATATTTTAATGCTTTGTTCATCTGTTCCTGTGTCAGTCCTTGCGCGTTCTGCTTGAGGTACTCTCGTGCTGAACCGAGATAGTCCCAAGCAAGGTTTTTCTCTTCCTGACCAATCCATATATCAAAGCGTTTGTTGATCCACGAGCCCGTGTAAAGGTTATCTATGTTATCTTGGGGTTTGTGGTTTTCAAGGTAAGACGAGATGGTTGTTGTTTTAACATCCGTACTTTTACTCAGAGCATCGTACATGCTGTTGAGGAACCTTTTGCCGCTGTAGAGATAGTATTCCCACGGGTTTTCTCCGTCGAGTGCAATCACCACAATACCGTCCATGTTTTTGTTCGACAGGTATTTTTGTACGCCTAAAAACTGATTTTTTAAATCCTCTACAGCCTCTTCCCGTAAGGAATATCTGGCACAATCGAAGCTTATAAAATTGGAAATGCCTTTATCCCTGAAAAGTATAGTTATACCGGTGTTTTTATAAGTTGCTGTATATGGTTTATACAGAAGCTCGCCTGCACGGTCCTTATTGATGGATGCAAACAATATATCTTCATCGGTGACCATCCATTCAAAACCCGCCTCTCTGACCAGCGGGATGATCTCCGGTGATACCGACCCCTCGGACGGCCAGAGGCCTTTTGGTTCAATACCAAGGTGATCGATGATAAACTGCCTCCCTAATTTTAACTGCGACAGGACGTCTTCCGGGAGGCTTACCCTCTTCGGCAGAACGGCTTTCGGCATTGACCTGCGTGCCGTATCGGAGTCATACAGCAGCGGCATGATGGTATGATAAAACGGACTGGTCGTTATCTCTATCTGCCCGCTTTTATGTAATTCGCTGTACAGCGGGAGCAGCTTCTTAATTATTTCCATTTGTGTGTCGAGTACAAACTTCTTGTCCTGTTCCGTGAAGCCCCTCTGTTTTTCTTTTAATTTTACAAGCTCCGGATAATCGGTTTGTGCGGTAAATCCAAACCATGAGAGATTGAACCATACCTGCAGGTCGAGGAAGTCCTGTTTGTTGAATGTGCTTATCGTGTTGTCTATGTCGATAGTGGAGGTGGTCTTGCCGCGTTTCAGGAGCAGTTCAAAATACCGCGGATATGGTTTTATCATGGTTTCCCAGTTGCCCATGAAAAAGTATTTCAGGATAAAAGCCCTGTCATCGTTATTCAGCTCTGCGGCAGGTTTTATAGAATATTCATAAAAAACATCCTGTGCATTTCCCGACGCATAATCCACCAGCTGTTCGACGAGTGAAGGCACAAGATTGATGTTGACCTTAATGCCGGGATAGCTCTTGAGAACCGAGGGCATGTCGTAGTATGCCTTTATTGCATGCAGTCTTACCCAGGGGAGGGTGTATTTTTCGGTAAATGGGTCCTTGTACACCGGCTGATGCATGTGCCAGAGAAATGATACATATAATTCGGACATATCAATTCACAACAGTCCCTTTCGGAACGACAACGATACCTTTTTCTGACACCGTAAATCTCTTCTTATCCTTTTCAAGGTCATAACCTATTGCTGCGTTCTGCATAATCTTTACATCCTTATCGATGATAGCCCTTCTGACCCTTGCATACCTGCCGACATCGACCCTCTCGAACAACACAGAGTCCTCCACCGTGGAGAACGAATTGATTCTTACGCCCGGGAAAAGGATGGTCCTGTTTATCTGTCCTCCGCTGATGATGGAGCCTTCAGCAACCATGGAGTCCGTGGCTATACCGATCCTTTTGGTCTCTTCATCCGCAAACACGAATTTTGCAGGAGGGTAGGGCGGATAGAATGTTCGTATGGGCCATTCGAAATTATAGAGATTAAGCCTCGGTGTTACCGATACAAGGTCCATATTCGCCTGCCAGTAGCTGTCTATTTCGCCGACATCTCTCCAGTATCCTGACGCCCCTTTTCCCTCACCCGGAATTATATTTTTTGAAAAGTCATAAGCCTTTACGGTATACGCCTTTATTGCGGATGGGATCAGGTCCCTGCCGAAATCATGACTGGACTCTTTCTTTGCATCATCCTCGAGCAGCTTCAAAAGTACGTCTGTGTTGAAAATATAATTGCCCATGGAGCAGAGGGCCATGTCCGCCTTGTTCGGCATCGGCTTCGGGTGCTGCGGCTTCTCCTTAAACCCTGTTATGTTATAGTCCCTGTCAATCTCTATAACGCCGTAAGCGCCCGCTTCTTTTAAGGGATAGGGAACAGCCTCGACCGTGATCTGTGCATTCTTTTTCAAGTGGAAGTCTATCATCTGCCGGACATCCATTTTATACACGTGATCCCCGCCGAATATGCACACCAGATCGGGGTGCTCATCATGGATGAGGTTTATGTTTTGATAAACAGCGTCTGCTGTGCCCTTGTACCAATCCTTCCCGATACGCATCTGTGCAGGCACAAGGTCGATTGAGTGTCCTATGGATGGTGAAAGGTGCCATGCCCTTGCTATGTGCGAGTTCAGCGACTCGGATTTATACTGCGTGAGTACATCTATCTTATAGAAGCCCGAGTTGATAAAATTGCTCAGAACAAAGTCGATGATCCTGTACCTGCCTCCGAACGGTACCGCAGGCTTTGCCCTGTCCTGGGTAAGCGGGTGCAGCCTTTTGCCTTCACCACCGGCGAGGATCATAACAAGTATTCTTTTGCTGATCATACTCACAAAATACCATTGTTATTATAGTATAGTCAATGGAAAGAGGCTTTGAAGTGTTCCCGGTATTGGCTTTTCGTACGTGTTCGGTTATACTCAGATTATGGAGTATTTAAGGCTTAAAGACGGGGATGCCGTGGCAATCCTCGGTGGAGGTCCTGCAGGCAGCTTTTTTGTCATGCACATCAACGAACTTGCAAAAAAACTCGGTATCTCCCTCAACCTGATCATCATAGAACGGAAATCGTTCGTCGCACACGGCCCGACCGGTTGCAATATGTGTGCAGGGGTGCTCGGCGGGAACATCGTGCAGATGATCTCGGATTTGGATCTGAATTTGCTGAAACTGGACAACAGGGTAATCCGGCAAAACGTGGAAGGCTTCAAGCTCAATATCCAGGGAAGGGATGCGCTTATCATGAGGCCTTCGTCAAAGGTCTATACGGTTTTCAGGGGTGTGGGCCCGCGCAGTGAGGCATCCTCGGAAGGCTTTATCGGGTTCGATTCTTTCTTGCTCGAGGAGGCAAAAAAGAGGGGCGCTGCCGTGATCAACGGTACGGTTACGGACATTGTCATACCGCAAAATCCGGCCGGTGAACAATGCACGGTCAGGTATCAGGACGAGAAGAACATGCCCCGTGAACTGAAGGCGGCGCTCATTGTCGGTGCATTCGGCGTCAATTCCAGTCTGAGCAAAAAATTCAAGTTCGGCTATATCGAGCCCGGGTACTGGCACACGTGCCAGACAGAGCTTATGGCAGAAGGGGACAGCGATATCACGGCGTACATAAACATATTTTCGCGCAGGCACTCGAAATTCCTGTTTACTGCCATTACCCCGAAGGGGAAGTATCTTACGGTGAGCGGTATCGGGGAACACGTAAAATTTTCCGAACTGGTCGATGAGTTGAAGGCGCTGCATCTCGACTCGATAATGAACACGAACCTGACCTCCGTATGCCACTGTCATCCAAGGCTCCCGGTAACAGCGGCAGTAAGGCCGTTTTATACCCGGGTTGTCATGGTCGGCGATGCGTGCGTGTCGCGGTACATGAAGAACGGCATAGAGTCAGCATTCATCACTTCAAGGTGTGCGGCGGAGACCGCCCTGCTCAAGGGCATTGACGAATCTGCATTCAGGGACAGCTATTATCCAGGTTGTGTCCTGAAGTTTGTCAGGGACAACAGGTTCGGTAGGACAATGTTTTTTATGCACAGCGTGATTGCGTCAAGGGGGCGTCTGGGCAATGCGGTCATTGCTGCAATCAACAATGAAGGATCAAGGCCTATAGAAAGGCAGTGGATGTCGAACATTACCTGGCACATGTTTATTGGGGACAAACCCTATCGAGCAATCCTGAGGAGTGTGTTGAATATCAAGGAAGTGATTAAATTACTCCTCATGGTACTGGGAATAAGAAGGGTGAGAAATGCAAAATGACAACCTGAAGATTGTAGACGGCTCCACGATAGCCGTTATCGGAGGGGGGCCCGCGGGCAGTGCCGCTGCAATAAAACTTATCAAGGAGGCGGCAAAGAAAGGCACGAAGATACGGGTGGTCATATTCGAGGGCAAGGATTTTGACCGGCATTACAACCAGTGTGTCGGTGTCCTTTCCTATCCTATCAGGGAGATCTTCGAACAAGCGCTTGAGATGCCGTTCCCGGAACAGCTCATCAAGCGGGAGATATCCGGTTATGTCCTGCACCCTGCTGACAATACCCCGCTGGAGCTGACCGGGGAAAGGGGCACGTATGCGACCAGGAGGATACTGTTCGACAGGTTTATGCTCCAGACGGCGCAGGAGCTGGGTGCAACGGTCATCAGGTCACGGGTAACGGACATCGAGTTTAACGACGGCGGGGACGTAAAGATCTATGCCGAGGACAAGTTCATCAGGGCCGATGCCGTTATCGGTGCGTTCGGCCTCGATGACGGGATTGCGGCTGTTACGTAGCACGCATCACGGCATACGTTCGCGTATAAACGGCCTCCCAAGGTACTGAATACACTCGTTGCTAAGGCTCACATCGATCTCAACATGCTTCAGGAACGGTTCGGCAGCAGGATCCATGCGTTCATTCCACTCGAGCTGAGAAAGATAGAATTCGGCGCCATCACGCCCAAGGGCGATCATATCATTATCAATATTGCGGGCAGGAACCTCACCTCCACAGACATGGACAAGTTCCTCGATTACCCGCCGGTCAGCGCGCTTATCAAGGGGCTCAACCTGACCGGTCTCGATTATCATAAGGGCAAGTATCCGATACGGCCTGCCGGAGGGATTATCGGCGACAGGTTTGCCGCCGTGGGTGATGCAACAGGACTGATACGCCCCTACAAGGGCAAAGGGATAAATGTCGCACTCGAGACAGGGGCGAAGGCGGCAGAGATCATGATCAACAACGGTATATCGGCCTCCGCACTGTCAGCCTATCCGGGAGCGTTCGCGCACCTGCGTGCTGACTTTTTTTACGGAAGGCTTTTCAGGCTCCTGGTGATACTGTCCATAAAAACAGGGTTTGTGGAGCAGGTTATGACCATGGCCAAAAGCGACCCGTATCTCAGGGACGTGCTCTTCAAGGTCGTCTCGGGCGAAGGTACCTACCACGAAGTCGTCCACGAGATTTTTAGCATTAAAGAATTGGCCAAGCTCGGATTTAGTTTTTTCAGGCACCTGCCAGAGGCGGTTCTTAAAGCAAAACCTTCTGCCGGCAGGTAGAGATGCAATTATCATTGCGATCGCAGCCCATCAATTGCCGGTTATCTCGAAAAATGCAATAGGGAAGTTTGTTTATTCATTCGCCCCTGGGATCCACCCCTCACCCTGCCTCTCCCCTGATGGGAGAGGATTAAGGGGAGGGGGGATTTGTCATAAACGAGCTCTAAGTCCTCTGTAAGTTTATACATTATCTTTGGGAAGGC
>DAHXOM010000366.1 GCA_027364825.1 bacterium
CTCGTATATTGCATTGGCCCTCAGCATCGGGAATATATAATCCGATACAAAAATATCTTTAACATCTTTTATGTAAGCTGCCTTTGCGCCCGTTTTCAAGGCCTTGGCTTTTATTGCCTTCAGGTCCTCTCCCTGACCGAGATCCGCAATGAATGCGATAACCTCACAGTGATACTTTTCCTTCAACCAGCTCAGGATAACGGATGTATCCAGACCGCCGGAATATGCTACGACTACCTTCTTTACCTCTTTCACCTCTACCTCCTTGGATTATTAAAAGTTACAATGCCGTTTCTCAACAGCATAGTAAGATTCCTCATAAATAGAAATCTGTCAATACCGCTTAAAGCAAGCAATTCGTCAATGCTCGAATTACCGTCTATCATAGAAACGATATATGCGGACTCTTTTGTTAAATTGATCTTCATGATCTCTTCCATACTCTTTTTTAATGTTAAAGCACGGCCGGTATCGCCGACTTCGCTTAAATAATCCTTCAACAACAACCCTTTTGCCGTATCAAGGAATTTTTGTGCTTTTTCATCTTCAGGGTTATCGTGAATGATCATCTGGAGCAGTTCATAAGCCGGATCAAATTGGTTCTTGCCGATCAACCGTATGGCCTCTTCAAGCAACTCTTTCGAGATCAGTTTTTTATCTTCAAACGGGACTTCTTCCTCTATGGAACGGATATAGTCCATTGCAAGTTCGTTATCGGGATCGGATTCGAGCACTTTTTTCCATATTTTCTGAGCCGTGACAAAATCGCCCTGGGCAAAGCTGTCGAGTCCCGATTCAAATATTTGCATGATCTTCTCGTTTTTTAAAACATCTCCGGGATTGCTCATCATTCGTCTTTCAAATCAATTTCATACAGGTGCGCCTCATCCGACATTGCCTTGATCTCATCTTCCGTAAGCTTACTGCTCGACATTATTTCTATTTTGCTCTCAAGTCCGGTATCTACGTCGACTGCGGACACATTGACTATCCCGTTGTTGTCGATATCAAAGCTCACGTCTATTCTCGGCTCTCCCTTTTTTGTCATTCTTATGCCGGAGAGTATAAACTCGCCCAGCAGCTCGTTTTCCTCAGCCGACTGGTTTTCTCCCTGAAATACCCGTATCCTGACGGCGGTCTGATTGTCGTAGGAGGTTGTAAAGGTATGGCTCTTTTTTACCGGGATCGTGGTATTCCTCTCTATTATCTTTGCAAATTCACCGCCGTGCGTCTCAATGCCGAGAGACAGCGGGGTAACATCCAGAAGGAGCATATCGGTCGAACCTTCCGAAAGCGCCGCTCCGTCTATTGCCGCTCCTATGGCTACAACCTCGTCCGGATTTACGCCCTTGTGTGATGCCTTTCCAAAAAACTTTTTTACTTTTTCAACGAGCATCGGCATACGGGTCTGCCCGCCGACAAGTATAATCTCGTTTATATCGGTCGATTTGAGGCTCGCATTCTTGAGTGCCTCCTGAACTATATCTATAGTTTTGTTCAGGAGATCCTCTGATAATTGCTCAAGCTCGTTACGGGTAATTCTCCGGGTATAGTGTCTCGGCCCTGTCTTGTCATAAGCTATAAAAGGAAGGTTGACCATTGATTCCATGGCACCTGAGAGTTCTATCTTTGTTTTCTCCCCAGCCTCTTTTAACCGCTGTAGCGCCATCCTGTCCGAACCGAGGTCCACACCTATCGTTTCTTTTATTTCTTTTATGAAGAGCTGGATAAGCCGGTTATCTATGTCCTCTCCGCCGAGGTATGTATCACCGGCCGTTGATATAACCTCAAACACACCTTTGTTTATCTCCAGTATTGACACGTCGAACGTCCCGCCGCCGAAATCATAAACAAGCACCTTCTCATTATCAACACGCCTGTTAAGACCATAGGCTATTGCTGCAGCTGTAGGTTCATTGATGATCCTCATAACATCGAGCCCCGCGATCTTCCCGGCATCTTTTGTTGCCTGTCTCTGATTATCGTTAAAATAAGCAGGTACTGTTATAACCGCCTCTTTAACCTCTTCGGACAGGTATTCCTCCGCTACTTTCTTCATTTCTATAAGTATCATGGCGGAGATTTCCGGAATGCTGTAATCCTTACCACCGATGGTAATCCGGACATCTTCATTCGGGCCGTTGGTCAGCTTATAAGCTATACTTTTTTTTGCAGTCTCTACCTCCTGAGAATCAAACCTCCTGCCGATAAGCCTCTTAAAAGCAAATACCGTGTTATCCGGATTAATAACAGCCTGGCGTTTTGCAAGGTTTCCAACGAGTTTTTTATTATCCTTCGTTATTGCAAAATATGACGGTGTTATCCTGTACCCGGCCTTATTGGGAATTACAACGGGCTGTTTGTTTGCCATTACGGCAACGCATGAATTTGTAGTACCAAGATCTATTCCGATAACTTTACCCATAATCAATCCTCTATGAAAGATTTTATTTCCTGTATCATCAGTTCGGCATGCAGATCAGAAGGTGCTATATTTTTAATAGTCTCATACACCTTTAATGCATTTCTGTATAGTTTAAATTTCATATATATGTCTCCGAGCATTTCATACGCCTCTACATTGTAAGCGTCGAATTCTATTGCCGTCTGAGTAGAATCCCTGGCACTTAGCAAGTCATTATGTTTTGGGTAATAATGAGCAATTAGTAAAGGTATTCTTGAGTCCCTGATATTCTTCATGGAATCCATTTCCTGTAAAACCTGTTCCAGCATATTGTTATCAAGCTTTTCTTCCATCAGGGCAATCTTCTGATCTATGGTTGGCTCAACGGTTTTGGGTTTTTCATATTTTACGGTACTCTCTCTCTTCATGGATCTATCGGGCTCAATCAGCCGGGACACTGAAGACTTTACCGTCTCTTCGGTATTATCGGATCTCATGATGTGATCTTTCCGGTTATTCGATGATAACGGTTCCTGAAACTGTGATGCGTTTGGTCTTGGGTTTGCCAGTGCAGCGTCGTACCATTTCTTTTTCTGCGGATCGTAAAGAACTTCATAAGCCTCCGAGAGCTTCTTAAAGATCATGTTGAGCTTGCCTTTGTAATCACCGATATTTTTCTTAAAATACCGGTCCGGGTGATACAATTTTGAGAGTTCGAAAAACTTTGTTTTTACCTGCTCCGGTTTTACCTGAAAAGGTACAGACAGTATCTGGTAAAAAGTGCCGTTTTTTACCGTATCTGACATTTTTTCTATTGCACTGCGTTCATCTTCACTCAATTCAATATCATTGTTCCCGCCGTTGCTTTTTGGTTCTAAGCCATTGATCAGGAAAACTTTTTTATTCCAGAGCGACTTTATAACATCAAGAGCCTCATCATAGGGCAAACCGCTCAGCGAGGCAATGTCATCAACCGAACTAACCCCGTCTATCCTTGACAGTAAATACCCCTCTGTCGGTGTCAGCTGCAGATTGTTGTATGATAACGCAGGATTCGTTTTGGGCACAGCCTTTACAAAATCCATACGATTCGATCTCTACCCATATACATTAAAAGACTCCGGACATTGACAACCTATCCTATAATCTCCAGATTATACCTTTTCCCTTTTTTACCGCTTGCAGCAAGGAGTATCGTGCGTATAGCTTTTGCATGATTGCCTTCTTTGCCCACGATTTTTCCCACATCGTTTTTTGCAACCTTCAGCTCGAGAACGACGGTATGCTCTCCCTCGATCTCCGTAACATTGACCTCATCAGGACTATCCACCATGGCCTTCGCTATCTTTTCTATAAGCTCCTTCATGTTACCCTCCCTGTTTTTTTATCGTTCCTATCTTTTGCCGTTTCAGCATTTCTTCCTTATACTTTGAATACAGTATTTTCCATTCCTCGCTTCCCTCCGGAACGTTTCTCGATAACGAGGCTATTTTATCTCTCACCCCGTTATCAATGGATTCATTGTATTTTTCGAAGTCTATAAATCCGTTTTTAATAAAAGCGAGTATCTCTCCCCTTCTTGTAGGATCTATGAGGTTTTTTCTTATAAGGTTGCCAACAATGTTATGTGACAGATTGCTGATTCTCTCATCGCTTAATCGGCTCATATAATAAGTTTCCTCTCCTTGATAAGCTGCTGCTTGATCATATTAAAGAGCTTGTTGTAATCCAGCTTTCCGTTTTTCAGTTCCGAATCGTATCTCTCCATAATGTCTTTAACCTCTTCATTCAGCTTATCTTCCCGTTTCATATCCTCGGTAATGATATTGAAAATATCAAGGCGCAGGTCTTCTGTTTTGACCTGATTCAGGAGCAGATTCTTATCCACGATCAGTTTTGCCAAAAACTCGCTCAATCCCTTAATCTCATCACTGTTCAGTCTCATTTCCCTATAACCTTTTTTGATTTCAGATCCATTCTCATCGTATCCTGCCGCCGGTACATTTCCCGCTAACCCAGTTTAGCCTTTTTCTTACTGCAATGCTTGCATATACCAAATATTTCCAATCTATGAAAAATGGGTGCGAAGCCCGTGTCCCGGGAAGCTTTATCCTTCAACCTTTCTATTTCCGCGTCCTTAAATTCTATGACTGAACCGCACCGTATACAGATAAGGTGATCGTGCTGTACAGACGGTTCATCGTTTATTTCGTATCTGGTAAAACCGTCTTTAAAATCAACCTCTCTTGCAAAACCATACTTGACGAGCAATTTGAGCGTCCTGTAGACCGTTACGAAGCCTATGCCTGCTTTGATCTTTTTTGCTATTGCATACAGTTCATCGGCATTCAGATGTTTATTGCTTGAAACAAAGGCACTGATAATGGCATTGCGTTTCGGGCTGTTCCTGAACCCTTTCTTATCAAGTTCGGATATGATTTTATTCTTAAAAATCAACTTTCTATCCATAGTCGATACCTTACCAGAAATACCGTGTATGTCAACCTTGCGGCATGTCCGCCACTACCGGATATTTTATATCACAACTTCCCTTGTTACGGATAAAACAATTACCTATAACAATATTGACACAGTAGTTATAACTTGCATTAAAATTGCAGTAAACAATAAATCCCGTTGGAAAGTCGACCAATGGCTGAGCTCCTCCTCAGGAGAAAGTCCCCTGGCTGAATGTGGTGGAATTTTCTAACGGGTTAAAAAGGAGGATTTATGATGAAAAGGAATTACGGATGGAGACCGGATATACCGGATCAAAGGGATTTTTTGTATTCAAGGGCAGTGAAGATACCGAAGAAACTGCCGGAAAAGGTCGACCTGAGATCATATTGCTCAACCGTCGAGGACCAGGGAGACCTGGGAAGCTGTACTGCAAACGCAATTGCCGGAAACATTGAATTTCTGGAAAATCTTCTGGACCAGAGATTCGAAGACAAAAGCAGGCTCTTTATCTACTACAACGAACGTTCCCTGGAAGGTCATGTGGATGAAGACAGCGGTGCGATGCTGAGGGACGGTATTAAAGTATGCGCAAAGTACGGGGCCTGTGATGAACTCATATGGCCCTATACCATAAAAATGTTCACGGTTAAGCCCGACAGGAAGGCATACGCCGATGGTAAGAAACATGTGATCGTGTCCTATCACAGGATTCTGACAACAGACGAAATGAAGACATGTTTAGCACAGGGCTTCCCGTTTGTGTTCGGGTTTGCAGTTTATGAGAGCTTTGAAACACAGGAAGTCGCACGTACGGGTATCGTCAATATGCCGGGAAAGTCTGAAAGGATGCTTGGAGGACACGCGGTTATGGCAGTCGGCTATAACGACAAGGCACGGAGGTTCCTGGTGAGGAATTCATGGGGCAAGGACTGGGGTATGGACGGCTACTTCACCATGCCGTACAACTATGTGCAAACACTTGCCGATGATTTCTGGACCATACGGAAATAGGTGAAGGATACGCAGGGATGAATAATTGTAGGGGTTCAAAATTTTGAACCCCTACTCGATTATAAATTCTCCGCGTTAATTCTTATTCTTGTCCACGAGCTTTTCTTTCTTAAGCCATGGCATCATTTCCCTTAACTTCTCTCCGGTTTTCTCTGCAAGATGTTCTTCACCTTTTCTTGTCAGTGCATTAAATACGGGCCTGTTCGCCTTGTTCTCAAGGATCCATTCCTTTGCAAAGCTGCCGTCCTGGATCTCCGTGAGTATGGATTTCATCTCACCCTTGACCGCATCCGATATAACCCTCGGACCTCTTGTCAGGTCTCCGAACTGCGCCGTGTTGCTGACGGAGTATCTCATATTGGACATACCTCCCTCGTAGATGAGGTCCACAATGAGTTTCATCTCGTGGATACATTCGAAATATGCCATCTCCGGTGCATAGCCGGCATGGACGAGTGTTTCGAAACCACCCAGCATAAGGGCTGTCACGCCGCCGCACAGTACAGCCTGCTCACCGAACAGATCCGTTTCTGTTTCCTCTTTGAATGTTGTTTCTATAATGCCTGCCCTGCCTGCTCCGATACCTGCTGCGTATGCAAGCCCGATTTCTTTCGTGTCACCCGAAGGATCCTGATGCACGGCAATCAATGACGGAACTCCCCTGCCCTTGGTGTATTCACCTCTTACCAGGTGCCCCGGCCCTTTGGGAGCCACCATAAACACATTAACATCGGATGACGGGATAATCTGGCCGTAGTGTATATTAAAACCGTGGGCAAACGCGAGATACGCACCCTTCCTGAGGTTCGGCCCTATCTCATTTTTATAAACGTCGGCCTGCAGCTCATCCGGCAGAAGGATCATTACAATATCCGCCTGCTTTACAGCGTCTGCAACTTTGAATACCTTAAATCCGGCAGCCTCGGCCTTTGCCCATGATTTGCCTTCTTTCCTGCCGCCGATAATAACATTCATCTTGCTTTCTTTCAGGTTGTTGGAATGCCCGAACCCCTGACTTCCGTAACCGATAATAGCTATCGTTTTACCTTTTAACGGTTTCGTATCAATATCTTTCTCGTAATAAACTTTCATACTGCCTCCTTTTAGTATTATTCTATTGTCTTTTTATGCTGGATCGTCCTCTGCATGGCAACCTTCCCTGTCCTCACGATATCTTTTACGCCGAGCGGCTTTAAAAGATCAAGAACAGCACGAATCTTCTCTTCATCACCGGTCAGTTCTATAACAAAGGTATCCGGACTGACATCGACGATCTTACCTCTGAATATATCGACCAGCCTCAGAACCTCTGTTCTGTTTTCACCGGACGCAGATACCTTTATCAGTACCATCTCTCTTTCTACATGCTCGGTAACGGTAAGGTCAACAACCTTGATACTGTTGATAAGCTTATTTAATTGTTTTATAATCTGCTCTATAATC
>DAHXOM010000367.1 GCA_027364825.1 bacterium
CAAATCTTGGGAGCACGGGGTTGATAGTATCGAGACTTTGTTTCGGAACCATGACGTTCGGCCAGAGTCAATGGAAGCTTGCGGGTGTCGATCAGAAGCTTGCCAATCAGATGGTAAGTACCGTCCTTGATCACGGCATTACTTTTTTCGATACTGCGGATGTTTACAGTGCAGGCCAATCCGAAGAAATGCTGGGTAAGGCACTCGGGACAAAAAGACAGGATGTTGTTATCGCCACGAAGGTAAGGGGCAGGGTTGGTACGGGACACTATGATGCGGGATTGAGCAGGAGGCATATATTCGATGCGGTCGATAAGAGCCTGAAAAGACTGGGCACCGATTATATAGACCTTTACCAGGTACACGGCTGGGACGCTTTTACGCCTCTTGAAGAAACGATCGGGGCGCTCGGCGATCTCGTAAGCGCAGGAAAGGTACGGTACATAGGTTTTTCAAACTATGCAGCCTGGCAGGCCGCACTCAGTACCGGTATATCCGAACGGTTGTCCATAGCGGGATTCAAGACAGCCCAGATGCACTACAGCCTTCTGTGCAGGGACATAGAGCATGAGATAGTCCCGTTCTGTCTGAACAAGGGCATCGGTATATTGCCATGGAGTCCGCTTTCCGGAGGTTTCCTTAGCGGAAAGTATAGAAAGAATACAGAGCCTGCTGCCGGCACGCGCATCGGGGACAGAGGCATGTGGTTTCCTCCTTTTGATAAGGACCTCGGATTTAAGGTTGTCGATGTACTGTATTCCCTGGGGTCACAGATAAACGCAACACCATCGCAACTTTCGCTTGCCTGGCTTCTCAAAAAACCGGGGGTAACCTCGATCATCATAGGTGCAAGGAACATGGATCAGTTGAAGGACAACCTGAAGACCGTGGACGTTCAGCTTGACGAGCAGGGTTTTAATAAACTTGAAGAGCTCACCGCTCCCAAACCTATGTATCCGGGGTGGATGATAGGTTTCCAGGGACAGGACAGGCTGCCCAGAAAATAGGTACACCAGAATACCGCCCTAGGGGCTCAACGGTTCAAACGGCTTGAATTTTTTTCGTTCAGGTAAAGGCTGTTTTACCGAATTGTTGTCTTGAATTCTTTTTTCACGGGATCATACCTCAGGATAATGGTTTTTTTCTCTCCGGCTGACATCGTTATTCTGAGTGCTTTTGTCCCGTACACATTGTTTTTGAACAACAGGGCATAGTTGCCCGGCCGGACGCTGTACGCCGGTATCGGGGTGATCCCGATAAACCTGTTCGGGGACACGTCCGCTCTATAAACCCGGGCCCAGGGGACCGCATTGATTACCATCACGGCCTCGGAAACATCTTTGGTTTTACGAGAGGTATGTCCTGAATAATAAGTGCCGGCTGGATCTGCTATTTTCATATCTTTTGTGCCCGGAATGGCGGTGTAAGCTTTCAGGACTATGTTTTTCTCGTGCGTGTCATCCGGTGATATTTTTACCGGATTCAACCGGGCTTTGGGAGGGCCTATGCCCCCGGGTTTATTGTGCAGAAGGGGTTGTTTCAGATATACAACGGGCAGGACAAATCCAAGGATGAGTGTCAGGATGCCGGAATATTTGATAACTGCTTTCAACCGTACACTGTCCTTTTTACCGACTTTCCCATTTCGTTGATCAAGAAAAGGCGTGCCGGAAACATGTCCGAGTTTTATGCGGTCGCTGAACATGTTTCTCACAAGGTCCGATACTTTTGACCTTGCAGAGGCTGCATCCGGACAAATATCAAAGAGTAACTGCTGGAATGACTCCGGCGTTTGAAATCTATCACCAGGCATTGCTGACAATGCTTTTATGACAACCGCCTCGAGTTCCGGAGGTACCGATGGATTTATCCGGCAGGGATTACAATCGATCATGGACGCCTGGACCTGTTTTAAAAGTGTCATGTCCGTATCACCGGCATACGCCTGTCTGTGGGTAAGTAGCTCGTATAAGATCAAGGCGATGGAGTAAAGATCGCTTCTGTAATCGAGCGGCTCGCCGCGCGCCTGTTCCGGGGACATATACCTGAGTTTTCCCTTTAACGTCCCTGCCACTGTCGTGGAGATAGACCCCCTTGCCTTTGCAACACCAAAATCCGTCAACTTTACATCGCCGGTAAATGAAATCAGTATGTTGTGCGGTGTTATGTCCCGGTGTACGATACCGGCACTCTTACCGTCAACGTCCTGCAGTGTTGAGGTATAGTGGATGGCTTTGAGAACCTCTGTCACGATATAAATGGCACTATGGATGTCCGGCTGTATCCTGTTGTTCACGAGGGAGCCGATGAATTCGGATAGATCTACGCCGTTGATATATTCCATGGCAATATACAGCGTCTCATCGATTTCTCCGAAATCGATAATCTGTACGATGTTCGGGTGAACGAGTCTTGCATTGATCCTTGCCTCGTCAATAAACATGTTCACGAATGATTGATCGGATGAGATTTGCCGGTGCATGAGTTTCAGTGCCACGGGTTTATTGAAACCGTACGGGCCTGTCATGACCGCAATGTATACATCAGCCATGCCCCCGCCGGCAATGAGCCGTACCAGCCTGTATTTGCCGATCTTCCGATTATTCAATTGCAAACCTATCTCCGGCGGTAATCGTAAAGTATGCAGCGGCCCCAGCTTGCATCTCCATAACCTGCACGGCGCCCTTTACCGGCAGGGAAAACCTGAAGGGCTTGAGCTGTTTTACGGCAACGACCTGAAGTGTGGTGTCCAGATAGACGACATCGATGCTGAATCTCATGAACATGGTATGCACCCAATTACAGTTTTTTATCAGCAGGGCTTGATCAGGCCGTATGTCCCGCCTGAACATGAGGCCCATTCCCCTGCTGTACAGAGAAACGGCTGTCCTCAGCTCAAAGCAGGGATTACGGGTTACAGGTGCTGAGATGCTCTTTACTCTTTTTATGAACATCCGTGTCCTTTCTCGTTATGTCCGATGCCTGCCGGTAAAGCCTGCAGGCCTGCGGTGTGTTTGCACCGGACATCATATACGCTGTTCTGTATAACCTGTCCGCTTCTTCGTTTAAAACTGCTAACCCGTGTGCTGCCTCTGCATTGGACGGCTCATACTTCAAAGACTGCTGAAAACAGAGGAATGCCCGTTTCTGCAGACCGTCTGCAAGCGCCTGTTTTCCCAGGAAAGCATACGACAGGGATAGGTACTTACGGAGGGTGAATTCATCGGCAGTCCAATGGATGCCGAGCACACTGATGAATGCCTGCACCTTATCAAAGGATTTTATAGCCAATGGATAATCACCCGAATCAATCGCTTTTCCCCCTATACGAATATACTTCTTTATATTTGAAGCGAGCACAATCTTTTTTGCATCATCCTTACTATGTGTGCCTGCCCACAGGCGTACGGCAGTCGCATAATCGCCCTTTTTATAAGCAGTATCTCCGCTGTTTTCTCGGGGGCTCTTTTTTATAATGGTGCGTCTATTTTCCCTTTGTACGGGTACTACCGGTCTTACCATTGCCAGCAGTGCTTGTGCATCACGGTTCGAAGGATCCATCTCTAGTACCTGTTGTATCAGCGCTGCTGACTTATCTCTCTGTCCCTGTGAATACAACATTTCCGCAGTCTTGAGTATATTATCCAATTCTTTTGTCCTGATATCCCCGAGCAGGGCATCCGCCCTGTCACGGTACACTGCATTCGATGTGAATGGTGCGGCAGCAGAGCGTGCTTCCCGGTACATACCGAGATTATAGTAGTGCTGAACTGTTTCCCATGCATAACTGAGCCCCTTCATGATGTCGAGCTGTTTTTCAAGGACGGTCAATCTGCCGGATGTATACCCGTGTTTCCGTATGTCCAGCTTTATCGCCTGTGCCTGTTTTAATTCGCCGTTATCGACAGCCGCCGCAAGTTTGTTTGTCAACGTGTTCTGCTCTCGGTAATTGTATACGAC
>DAHXOM010000378.1 GCA_027364825.1 bacterium
ATCGGCATCCTGGGCCTGATTCTTGCGGCAGGATGCGCAAAAAACGGAAGTAACGGTGCAACAGGCCCTGCCGGAGCACAGGGTACGCAAGGTGCAACGGGCCTGACCCTTCCCTCGGTAACATGGGTCATGCCCATACCCGGGGCAACGGAGGTTTATATGGACTCGGTAATCAAAGTGGGGTTTTCAAATCCGATGAGTTCGTCAACGATTAATACCTCAACCTTCATGATCTCAACAGGCGGGATCAATGTTACAGGGACCGTATCCTACAACGCAGGCTCACAGACCGCGTTCTTCAGTCCCAACCTGCCGCTCAGTGCATTCGGTTCCTACACGGCAACACTGACAACCGGCATAAAGGACACGGCAGGCAACCCGATCACGAGCTACGCATGGACATTCGTTGCAGGCGGATCAAGCATGCCGTCAAAGTTGTACGTCGGTGATCCTTCAGCCGTTGCTCTCTACGTGTTCAACAACGCAAATTCTATAAACGGCAATCTTGTGCCGGACAGGAAAATCACGAGCGGAGCGTTCAGCTGGCCATGGCGTATATGGCTTGATAAGGCATCAGACAGGCTCTATGTGACGGACGACAGTACAGGCCACGTGCTCGTATTCAGCAATGCGAGCACTATAAACGGTGCTGCCCCTGCACCTGTACAGGATATCTCAGGTACACTGTTTACTAATCCGAGCGGTTTCTGGCTTGATTCAGTGAATGACCGGCTGTACATGGCGGATTCGTCATCCAACGCAATCTACGTATTCAACAATATAAGTACACTCAATGGTACAGTTACTCCGGATAGGATCGTTTGGGGCTCAAACACGACGCTTAATTTCCCTCAGTTCATCTGGCTCGATGAACGGACGGACCGTTTGTATGTTACAAACTATTCAGCCCATTCAATCCTTGTTTTTAACAATGCAAGTACGATCAATGGAAACATTGCACCGGACAGAACAATTACGGGTTCTACCATTACAGGTCCTGCGGGTATCTGGCTCGATACTTCATCAGACCGGCTGTATATAGCAGACTCCGGAGCCAATGCACTTCAGGTATTTAACAATGCAAGTACGATCAGCGGCGTTGTAACAGCGGACAGGCTTATTTATGGCACAAGTACAACATTCATTGCGCCTTACGGCATATGGTTCGATATGGCGACTGATCGCATATACGTGGCAGACTTCCAAAACCATGCCGTTGATGTTTTTAACAGTGCAAGCACGATCAATGGTGACATCGCACCATCGCGGATCATCAAAGGGGGAAATACCGGATTCCATTACCCCGAATCGGTCTGGCTGGATATGAATCCGTAGCAGAGCAGGGCAAGCATAGTTTTGAGTACTCTCCGGCGGGGCTTTGCCCCGCCTTTTTTCCCCATTCTCTAGCCCGCTATTTTCTCCGTCACGGGGAGAACGATTTACCGGGCTTTGTTTTTCAACTGTGTGTACAGCTTCATGGTCTCGAACCACCCGATACTGAGCAGGCCTGCAGCAAAACAGATGCCGATGTCAAGCGGCTGGAGTGTCGAGAACCTGAAGAGGGACTGTAGGAACGGTACGTAGATAGTAAGGGCAAGAAACACGATCGCACCGGAAACCACGCCCCAGAGTGCCCTGTTCTTAATGCCCAATGTCGACACGATGGTCCTTGACCATGAACGGTTGGTCAGGATGAGCCCGAGGTTCGCAATGATCAACGTTGTAAACGTAAGCGCCCTTGATTCCGTCTCCGGTTGTCCCAGACGCATCGAAATCATGAAGATGGCGAGGACTATGGCGAGAACAATGGTCCCCTGCAGGAGGCTGATGCCGAACGTCCGCCTGTTGAACAGCCGCTCTTCAAACCTGCGCGGCCTGCGCTTCATGACATCTTTTTCTTCGGCCTCTGCCTCGAACACGACAGAGCTTGAAGGGTCTATGATGAGCTCGAGAAACGCTATGTGTACGGGCATCAGGATCAGCGGCCACCCGAACAGCACGGGAATAAGGGACATACCTGCGATGGGTACGTGTATGGCGAGGATGTAGGCCATTGCCTTTTTCAGGTTGTCGTATATCCTCCTGCCCATCCTGACGGATTTTACAATGGATGAGAAGTCGTCGTCGAGCAGTACGAGGGAAGCGGCTTCCCTGGCCACGTCCGTCCCCCGTGCCCCCATGGCTATACCGATGTGCGCGGACTTGAGTGCCGGTGCATCATTGACGCCGTCGCCGGTCATGGCGACAATCTCACCGTTGGCCTTGAGTGCGTTGACGATGCGCAGCTTCTGCTCGGGTACTGCCCGTGCAAAGATGTTCACGGTCTTCAGTCTCGCTCTCAGTTCGTCGTCGTGCATACCGTCGAGTTCGGGTCCCGTTATCACCTCATCGGATGCCTTTAATCCGATCTGCGCGGCAATGCTTTTGGCGGTAAGCGGGTAGTCACCCGTTATCATGATCACCCGAATACCCGCACCGTAGCATTCCTTCAGTGCTTCGGGCACGGATGGGCGTATGGGATCGGCAAAACCGGTAAGGCCTATGAACTTAAAATCGAAGTCGTGCTGGATCGGCGGCAGGTCATGCAGGCTGAAATATGCCTTTGCTATGCCGAGGACCCTGAGACCTTCCCCTGCCATGATGCTGACCTTTTGTGCGAGGAGCTCTTTATCTCCGGGACCCAGGTGGCACAGATCCGCTATTGCCTCGGGTGCGCCTTTCGCAGCTATCACATAGTCCTTGCCGTCTGCGGACTTCCAGACGCGGGACATGGCAAGCAGTTCCTTCGAAAGGGGGTATTCGTGCTGCATTTCCCAGTCCGTGTGCAGGTGTTCGGTGTGCGACAGCAGATCGTTCCCGAGGCCCTTCAGTGCGCTTTCCATGGGGTCCCTGGGATCACTCTGGCTCGAGAGGATCGCGAATTCAAGGAGCTGATGGAAGTTCTCGGGCAACGGCCCTTTATAATCAGGGGCAAGGTCAAAGAATGCGTTATTGGAGTAGAATTTTGACACGGACATCCTGTTCTGCGTCAGGGTCCCTGTTTTGTCCACACACAGGACGGTTGCGGCGCCGAGGGTCTCTATGGCGGACACCCTGCGGGTCAGGACATGTTCTTTTGAAATCCTCCATGCGCCCAGTGCGAGGAATATGGTCAGCACAACGGGAAATTCCTCCGGCAGTATGGCCATGGCAAGGGTAAGTCCCGCGAGAAAGCCGTTGGACCAGTTTGCCCTGGTAATGCCGTAGACCACTATCACAAGGGCAGAGAGTCCGACGGCGAAGATCGTGAAATTGCGCACAAGCCTGCGCGTCTCACGGTGGAGCAGGGTCTCCTCGGGCTCCAGGACCTGCAGTATCTTTCCTATCTTCCCCAGCTCTGTATTCAGACCCGTCCTGAGGACCCTTGCTGTGCCCTGGCCCTGTACCACGAGGGTGCCCGAATATATGAACGGCAGGTCGTCTCCACCGGGCCTGTCCATTTCCTGTACCCCGTCCCATGCCGATTTCCGCACAGGTATCGATTCTCCGGTAAGGAGTGATTCGTCCACGGTTACATTGTTTGTCTTTAACAGTACCGCATCTGCAGGAACGCGGTCGCCCTCGGACACGATGACGATGTCACCCGTCACAACCTCCCTGCCCGGGATTCTTATATGCTTCCCGTCCCGTATGACCATGGCCCTGGGGCTGGAGAGGTCCCTCAGTGCTTCCAACGCCCTCTCGGTTTTTCTTTCCTGGTACAGGGTAATACCGATGACCACAAACACAAAGCTGAGGAGGATCATCGCCTCCCTGATGTCACCGAGTGTGAGGTAGAGAGTGCCGCATGCAACCAACAGGAGGAGCATGGGCTCCTTGATGACATCGTAGGCGAGCCGCAGGATGTTCCGGCGCTTTGAGGTCGGGAGTTCGTTATACCCGTCCTTCCTGAGTATTTGTAAGGCCTCTCCGGATGTGAGGCCTTTCCTGTCGTCCGGTTTTTGATCCATGGTACGCCAGACTTATCAGACCAGGTATGGATGCGTCAATAAAAGTCCCGGGAATTGCCCTCAGTTTCTTGTTGCAATTTTCCGGTCAATGATTCAAGATTTCAGACAAGGATTCGGAGATGCAGGAATAATGAATAAAAACTCTTTACAGGTCAGGATCGGACGGATGCGCCTTCAGAACCCTATCATCGGTGCTTCCGGCACATTCGGCTACTGCGTTGAATACAAAAAATTTATCCCGCTGGAAAGCATCGGCGGGTTTGTAACGAAGGGCCTGTCCCTGGAACCCAGGAAAGGCAATCCCGAGCCGAGGATCAAGGAAACACCTTCGGGACTGATAAACTCTATCGGCCTCGAGAATATAGGGCTGGACGCGTTTCTGAGGGATGTACTGCCTCAATTGAAAAGTACCCGCACGAAGATCATCGTCAATATCTTCGGCACTTCTATAGACGAGTACGCGGAGCTTGCCGGGAGGTTGGACAGGATTCAACGGATAGACGGTATCGAGTTGAACATCTCTTGCCCCAACGTGAAGGCCGGCGGGGCCGAGTTCGGGAAAGACCCGCTGGTTGTACAGGCCATTACGCAAAAGGTAAGGAACAAGACCGGTAAGACCCTTATTGTCAAGCTGTCGCCCATGGTCACGAGTATCATCGATACCGCGGTTGCTGCCCAGAACGGCGGGGCAGACGCCGTGAGCATTGCGAACACCTATCCTGCGATAGCCATTGACACAAAAAACAAACGGCCTTTCCTCGGCGCAAAAACGGGCGGATTGTCGGGGCCTGCGATCAAACCGATAACATTGAAGCTCGTGTATGATACCTACGGCAGTCTTCATATTCCGATCATAGGGGGCGGGGGCATTTCTACCGCAGAAGATGTCATAGAGTATGCGCTTGCAGGTGCAGCAGCGGTGCAGATAGGTACAGCAAACTTCATAAACCCGGGTATTACGGCACAGCTTGCAGACGGGCTTCAGGACTATCTCGTACGTGCCCGTGTCAGGACATTCGCGTCCCTTACCGGTGCGGCAAAAAATATATCAAGAGTATGAAATGCATTGGCTGAGTGTCGAAGGCATAGCTGTTATGGGTATCTTACTGCTCAGTGCGGTTGCCGATATCCTCTTCATTCTTGTTGCATACAGGGTCTTGATGAGGCTCTTCAAAAGTACGCACGCCGGCTTGAAGGTCATTGCTTTTGTTCTCGCTCTGGCATTGTGCGTCCCCTTCGTTGTAGCGCTTCACCGGTCTACCATATTCTTTTTGGTCCATCATGTTGCATACTTGTGGCTTTTCATCATGATCCTGCTGTGTGCAGGTCTGTCATGGGGCATGCATGCATTGGCCGGAAAACCCCGGTAGTGAAGCATTTACACCCCCAATAAATTTATTAAAAGAGCATGTTCCGCGTCAGTACAGCAGTGTAGTACACGTAAGGGGTGTAACACTGGTATAATTACCCTTGATACACATGCAATAGGTCTTTGAGTTGTTGGCGGTTTGTGAACAATAGCTTTCGAGGGCAGGGGGTGACAACGGATCGCCTGCAAGCACGGCAGAGAGGTCGGGCAGAGGCACCTGCGTGCCCAGGGTGCTGTTGATTTCCTGGACAAACAGGCTTGCAATGAGGGCATAGCCCGTGTTGGTCGGGTGCGCATTATCAAGGCTGGAAAGCCCGCCAAGGTGCTTCATCTTCACCGGGGTGGTCCCCACGAGATATTCCGGAAAACCCTGCGCATCAATGGTCATGGATCGCCCTGCAATCGCAACCTTTCCGCTCATCATATCCGCAAGCGGGACAACATGGACATTGGAATATTGCCGGACAACGGATGCGAACTCGCTGTTGAATTGATCCACCTTCTGATCCATGGCCACCAGTGTCTCGCACGCATTGTAAACACAGGTGGTATCCGTGGTAACGGTGCCGGCACTGAATGTCAAGGCACAGCTGTCCGTATCAGCGGCTTCATCCAATGCAAAGATACCGCCTGGAATGTCACCGAATGTCATAGTGCACGCCGCCAGCTTGCTCAGGGCCGGTTGCTGGGCTGACGGGAGCAGGAGGGCCGCATGCGGGACATCCGCGAGGAACACCTGCGCGCCTGTTGATGCCAGTGACGAAACGTCCTGCTTAATATAGGTGACAAAGGTGTCATACGAAGTCAAAACCTCGTTTGTGATCAGGTCATTGATATAGAGGTCCATGCTCATGATGATAGTCGGGTGCAATTCTCCGACCATCTGTATCTCCGCTTTTACGTCCTTTGTTTCAAATAAATTATTATCATAGGGAACAAAGAGCAGGTTGCTCAGCGCAATGGTAGGGACCGCCATTCTCGTTGTCGATGCAGGGCCGAGCACCTCGTCCTCCACCGTGGCGCCGGGTATGGCGATATTGTACGGTACGATATCCGGGTCTTCGAACAGGTCGGGAAAATTTTTTGTCCCGGAAAGATACGCGATTATGTCCGTTGCAGTCCCGGTAAAAGCACCATTCGTGGTCAATGCATCAAACCCCGGTGCAGGGGGTATGCCGGGCATCCTGAACAGGGGGATGGGAAAGTATGCGCCTGCCTGCCGTGCAACCCATGCTGCCGGACCGTTGAGCTGTGCAGCCTCGTTGTAACTGTCGGACTGGAACCCGGCTGTACCGCTTGCACCGAATCCGACAAACGCCCTGAACGCGCTGCTCACCGGAGGTGTGTACGTATAGGCATTCGCAGCATAGATACAGTTGCCGGAGCCGTCTTCTACAACGAGAGGATAGGTGCCTGCTGTCGGCGTGCCTGCCGTTGTGAAACCGACGGACAATCCGTTGCCCGATTGTGAAGTTATGGTGACTCCCCGCGCTTTGTTTCCCAGATAGATTGTCGTCGGTGTAAACGATCCAGGGACACCGTCGATAACCGCAGCAACCCGCTGGTCCCCGAACTGTGTACCCTGGTCCGGTGATAGTGAGACCAGCCGGGTGCCGGCTACAAAATTTTTACAAATACGGGTGTATGGGTTTTGTGGAGAGCTGCGGCCGGAACATCCAGATACCGCTATTGCGGCAAGAAACGCGTAAAAGAGTGCAGAAAGTACCTTTTTCATGTTTTTTCCCCCATGCCCGAGATAGAATAAACTTCGGGGAAAAATGCAAGCATTATGGATTACATGCCCCGGAACTTCCTCCAGTATCTGATGAGCCCGGGTGCATTCATGTATGCCGGGTCCGCGAGCTCGTAGCGTTCAAAAAGCCCTTCATCGGCATTCCTCTGCTGTATCAGGCCTTTGAAGTATGCCTCGAATTCCTTCACAATGGCCTCGTCCGGTGTGCCCTGTTTTAACCGGTCGCCGATCCAGCCTGTCCACTGCAGCAGCATCTCTTCGAGCCACTGCAGGTGTTCCTGAACGTCTTTGTAAATGCCGAAGTGGGTAAGGTACAATGCCGACGGATTTATCTGCCGCATCTTCTTCAGGGACTCCTGCCAGACCTCAATATTGATATCGGGCGGCGGAGTCGGTGCAAAAATAGGCCCGTCCTTTATACGGATACCGCCGACATCTCCGGTGAACATCATACCGTCGACCAGGTATACGTTGTGGTGGGACGCGTGCCCGGGTGTGGCAAACGCCTGAATCTTGACACCCCCTATGGTTATGACCTCGCCGTCCGCAGTAGGATGGATGCGGTCCTGGGATATCGGTTTGAGCTGTCCCCACAACCTGTCCATGTCGTCTTTATAGATCTGCTTTGCGGACGCAAAGAGCCTGGATGGATCCGCCATGTGCCGTGCCCCGTTGGCATGGACATAGACGGTCGCACCTGCATCCGCAAAGTGCCAGGCTGCACCGGCATGATCGAGGTGAATGTGGCTGACGAAAACGCCGCGTACGTCCTTCACCGCGTAGCCGGCATTCTTTAGCGACGCAGTGATGTTTTTATACGTGGTATCGGGCCCTGTTTCGATCAACACCGGGCCGTCGCCTGTCTCTATCAGAAAGCTTGCAATCGAATCGGTTTTAAAAAAGTTAAGGTCCATAACCGTTATCTTCATTTTTCCTCCTCCCCGGGGATTTTAATGCCGCCGAGCTGTCCGCACGCGGCCTCTATCTCTTCTCCGTGTGTGGTCCTTACCGTGCATGCGATCGTGTGGCTTACCAGGTATTCCTGGAATGCCCGTACATGCTCCTCATCGGGCCGCTTATAGCCGGTGCCCCAGTGCTCGTTAAACGGGATCAGGTTGACCTTGAAAGGAAATTCCTTGAGCAGCTTTGCGAGCTGGATGGCGTGGGCTATACCGTCGTTCATGTCCCGGATCATCACATACTCGAAGGTGATCCACCCCCTTCTCTTCGTATGGTAATCTTTCAGGGCAGCTGTCAGTTGTTTCAGGGGGTAGGTCGCATTGATGGGCATGAGTGCTGTCCTCGTATCGTCGTACAGGGCATTGAGAGACACGGCGAGGTTCGCCTTTGATTCCTGGATAAACCGTTTGATCTGCGGAACAAGGCCTGCAGTCGATACGGTGATCCTGCGGTGGGAGTATTGGTACCCGTATTCGGAAGTCATGATGTCTATTGCCTTGAGGGTGTTGTCATAATTCGCAAAGGGCTCTCCCATGCCCATGAAAACAATGTGGGACAGGGGCGTACCGGGATTTTCGGCCATGACAGCAGCAAGCTGTCCCGTAATCTCGGAAACGCTGAGGTTCCGTTTAAACCCTTTTATGCCGGTGAGGCAGAACTTGCACCCGAGTGCGCACCCGGCCTGCGTCGATACGCACAGCGTATGCCACCTGGTCATGGGGATGAGCACGGACTCTATTGCAGAGCCGTCCTGCAGTCCGAACTGGTACTTTGCCGTATGGTCGCGGCCGACCTTCTTCTCCCGTATCTTCAGGGCGGGTATTTCGAACTGTTCTGCGAGCAAACGCCGCGACGGCCTGGATATGTTCGTCATCTGCTCGAAGTCAGAGACACGGTTTTTGTAAAGCCATATAAATATCTGCCGTGCGTTATACGCGGGCATACCGAGCCTTTTGAGTGCGCTCTCAAGCTCTTTGATCGGGAGATTTTTGATATCGGTCTTTGCCATAATTTTAATATAAGGTTACTCTTCCCTGTTTACAACTCAGGGACATCACCCCGCGTGCCTCATCCATTGATGTCCATTTCCGAAAAGAAATAGGATATCTCGGTAGCAGCGTTCTCGGGGCTGTCCGAGCCGTGTACGATGTTTTTTTCGATGTCGGATGCGAACATGTTCCTTATGGTCCCTTTGTCGGCCTTCTTCGGGTCTGTTGCACCCATGATGCCCCTTACCCTGTTTATGACGTCCTCTCCCTCCAGTACCATGACCACAACGGGTCCCGAGGACATGAAGTCCGTCAGACTGTCAAAAAAAGGCCTGTCTTTATGGACCCGGTAAAAGCCCTTTGCCTTTTCCCTGGTCAGGGAAAGCATTCTCATGCCGATCACCTTGATACCTTTTTCCTCAAACATGGATATGACCTTTCCTATGATCTGTTTGCCGACCCCGTCGGGTTTTACGATTGAAAGTGTTCTTTGCACTTTGCCTCCTTTTATTTACCGTTAGAAAAACCCCGCACTATAATACGGAGTTGCTATGATACATTCAGATTTCATAGGGTAAGTACGCTGTCACGGCCTGCGTCCTTTCTAACGGAATGTACGTATCAACATAACAATTTTTCGCAGAGTTTCAAGCAATTGAGACTTGCATAATCTCATGGTTCACGTTATGAATACCGCATGCCTCTTTTAAACATAAAAGACCTGAAAGTCTACTATACAGGTCACGGCCTGTTTCGCAAACAATCCGTTACCAGGGCTGTTGACGGGGTTTCCCTCTTTGTCCGGGAGCATGAAACACTCGGACTCGTCGGCGAGAGCGGCTCTGGCAAGTCCACCCTGGGAAGGGCATCTCTTCTGTTGATCAAACCGACCGGCGGCAGTATCGAGTTCGACGGCACGGATATGGTGGATGCTGCCGGGCATAAAGACAAGTCCGTATTAAAAAAGTTCAGGCGGGAGGCCCAGATTGTATTCCAGGACCCTTACGGTTCCCTGAACCCGAGGATGAAGGCCGGCAGGATCATCGCCGACCCCTTGCGTGTACACGGCGTCAAAGACCGCCGGGTGGTAAAGGACAAGGTACTGAAACTGCTGGATCTCGTCGGGCTGCCCGCATCCGCATACGATAAATATCCCTTTGCGTTTTCAGGCGGACAGAGGCAGAGGATCAGCATAGCGCGGGCATTGTCCATAGGCCCGAGGTTCATTGTTGCGGATGAGCCTGTATCGAGCCTCGATATCTCGATCCAGGCGCAGCTCCTGAATCTCTTCAGGGAGATCCAGGAAAAGGAGGGCGTGAGCTATCTCTTTATATCGCACGATCTCAGGACCGTTGCCTTCATAGCGCACAGGATTGCCGTTATGTATCTCGGCAGGATCATGGAGCTGGCACCGAAGACAGAGCTGATAGCCCGTCCCCTGCACCCCTACACAAAGCTTTTGCTCTCCAGTATTCCATCAAAGGATCGCAGATCAACGGAGCAAAGGGAAAAGGCCGGCGGGCACGGAACGGGCTGTGTGTTCTATCCGAGATGCGACTTTGCAAAGGATATCTGCATGGGTGTCAGCCCCGAGCTGAAAGAGGTATCACCCTGGCATTCGGTCGCGTGCTATCTGTATTAGATAGAGAGAGAAGAAAGAGTTTTTCGTCTCTGCTCGTAAAACAAAGCTCTTTTTGCTCAACGAGGTTATAATTATTGAGAGAGGTATTCATATGGCTGATAAGAATAGCGAGTTTGTTTGCAGTTCCTGTGCGTACACCTCCGGGAAGTGGCTCGGCAGGTGCCCGAATTGCGGGGAGTGGAACACCTTTGTCCAGGTAGCCCATGAAAAGCAGCCCAAAAAGGCATCAAAGACCTCACAGAGTATAAAACTGCATGAAATAACCTCCGAAACCCAGGACAGGTTTTCAACAGGCATGGAAGAGTTCGACAGGGTGCTGGGAGGCGGTATCGTGCGGGGAGGTCTTACGCTCATCGGCGGTGATCCCGGGATCGGCAAGTCGACCCTTGCCCTTGTCGCCATGGACGGCCTTATAAAAGCACGCATGCAGGTGCTGTACGTTACCGGAGAGGAATCGCTCCAGCAGCTCAAGCTCAGGGCAAGCAGGCTCCGGGTGGACGGTGCCATGGATGCACTTGCAGAAACAGAACTCGACACGATCCTCGATGTGATAGAGCAGAACAAACCCGGTGTCGTTGTGATCGACTCTATTCAGACCATGGAGAGCCAGACAACATCGGCCCCCCGGGGCAGTGTTGCACAGCTCAAGGAGATCACGGACAGGCTCATGCGGTTCTCAAAGCAGAACAACGTCAGTTTTTTGATCATCGGCCACGTGACCAAAGAGGGTGTCATAGCAGGTCCGAAGCTCCTCGAGCACATGGTGGACACGGTGCTTTATTTTGAAGGCGACCGGAACACGAACTTCAGGATCCTGCGGGCCATAAAAAACAGCTTCGGCTCCACGAACGAGATCGGTGTTTTCGAGATGACGGAAGCGGGACTGGCGGAGATCAAAAACCCATCGTTCCTGTTCCTTTCCGACCGGCAGCAGCCTAAGGAAGGTGCTGCTGTTTTTGCGAGTATCGAGGGCTCACGTGCCCTGCTCGTGGAGATACAATCGCTGGTCAGCCAGAGCTATCTCGCCATGCCGCGCAGGACAGCGGTCGGTATCGACCAGACGCGGTTGTCCATGCTGGTTGCGGTACTGGACAAGAGGGCAGGGCTGAGCCTCGGAGGTCAGGACATCTATATCAACGTCGTGGGCGGTGTGAGTATCGATGAGCCGGCATCGGACCTGTGCGTTGTGTCCGCACTCATATCAAGCTTCAAAAGAAAGCCCCTGCAGCCCGACGCTGTCTTTATAGGAGAGGTCGGCCTGACCGGGGAGATCCGGGCCGTTGGTATGATGGAGAAGCGCCTGCGCGAGGCGCAGAAGCTCGGATTCAAAAGGGCGTTTGTGCCCGACGGCAGTACGAAAGGCATCGAGGTCCGCGGAATAGAGACCGTACCGGTGAAAAACATCGAGGCCCTTGTTCAAAGGTTGTTTTGACGCGGAAGGCGCATTTTTTATTGAGTTAAAGAAAATTACCGATTGATGTGGATGACTTTTGCAGGGGGCATTCCGTTGAAATTTGTCGAAGAGGCCGTTGTATAAGCGCCCATGTTTTCCGTATAAACAAAATCACCGTCCTGCAATTCCGGCAGGAATATTTTCCCGGTATTGTGGATGTATTCGTTTTCCGAGAGGGTATCCAGGCCGTCGCAGGTCGGTCCAAACAGCCTGCATTCTTTCGGTGTGCCGCCTTTAACGGCGCACACATGTATCGGGATGTGGTCATAGACCAGAGCCGAGAAAGTATGGTAGACACCGTCATCGATGTGGTAGGAGGGAGGATTTGTCGAGTGTTTTGCCAGTACAACGCTGGCGACCTCTGTGCCCGCATTCGCAACCAAAAACCTACCGGGCTCAGCCAGCAGCAATACCTTGTCTTTCGGGAATAGTTTATCGACCTCTCTGTTGATGATATTTGCCAGTCCCTCGAAAGACTGCTCGTTCCCCTTGTATTTGACCGGGAACCCTCCGCCGATATCCACGATCTTTATCGGGTATCCCTTGGTGACGGTCTCTCCGATAACATAACCCTTTGCTTCCGCTTGTTTGAAAATATCGGCAACAGTCCTGAGCGCCTTTACAAAATTCTTCGGGTCATTGCACTGGCTGCCTGCATGAAAGCTTATGCCCTCCACGGTCATACGGTTTTCCGTTGTCTGCCGTATCAGGTCGATGGCACGCTCCGGGTCAATGCCGAATTTATTGGAGAATTTGACGACAGAGCCTTCATCCGAGATTTTTATCCTCAATAAGAGCCCTGCATCCGGAGAGTGTATTTTTATCTTTTTCATTTCTTCGACGCTGTCATAGGTCAACAGCGGCTTGTATAAATTCAAGACGTGCAGGGAATCCTGGTTTTTTACCGGGTTCGCATAGATAATATTGTTCCAGATAAAGTTCTGCAGATCCCTCGGCTCAAGATGTTTTACCAGGTCGAAGATCAGGTTGAATTCATTCAGGGAAGCAACATCGAAGCTCGAGCCGAGCTTCAGTAACGTTTTTATTATTTCAGGATCGGAGTTCGCCTTGATTGCATAGTATACCTGAACCCTGGGGAGTCTTGCCTTGAATTCCCGGTAGTTTTTTCTAATCTGCTCGTGATCGATGATCAGGAGAGGTGTCCCGTGCTCTTCAGCCAATTGTTTGATAATTTTTTTATTCATTGTTTACGGGAGAGGCATGAAACACTCGAACTGCCACGGATCTTCGTCTACCGCATGTTTCGGATTTTCCTTAAAGAATATAGGTCTGCTTTTCAGCGGATTCCAGTCATAGGCCTTTGAGTGCAGCTCCCCGAGATAAGGCTTTGCAATATTTAAAATATAATCATGGGGTATGTCATCAGGAATAAGAATGCCCTTTCTTGGGTTTTCGATCATGTACCTTACTGCCGAAACAACCCCGGCTGCGACCTGCAGCGTTGTGGCGTTCTGTCCTGGTGCGAGTTTCCTCGTCTCTTCAATGCTTAAGATCGATCCGGTCCACCACGAATTGTAGGGGTGCCCCATTAACAAGGCGCCGAGGATATCTTTTCCTGAGGTAATCTCATCGGTCATGATCCTGAGTTTTGGCTGCAATTCATAATTCCTCGCCCTCAATTCATCCAGGGAAACCAATGCCTCGTGGCAGGGCATATACGCATAATGCACGGTCGGCCGGTAGATGGGGTTGCCCTCTTTATCGTAGACCGTCAGCCGGTCTGAAATACCGAATGCCTCTCCATGCCGTACGATCATACCTTCAATGGGTCCGATTTCGGGAACGTAAGATTTGATCCGTGTGTTCATGCCCATCCGGGCAAGGAATATCTGGTTCTTCGGGCCATAGGGGGCCTCGAATGCGAGCGGCGGATGTTTTTTTTCATGGGTACCCCAGCCCATCTCAGCAGGTGCTATCCCTTCTTCCCTGAAACCTTCTATGCTCCAGGTATTCACAAACTCATCGACCTCTTTCGGCTTGTTGGTTACCTGGGTGTCCCGTTCGCTGCAATGGATGACCCTGACCCCGAGTACCCTCGCTAAGTTTGCGAAATCCTTCGCTTTTTTATAGCCAGTCATTTCATCGAGCAATGTCCCTGAAAACTTTTTATCTTTGATAACTGCGTCTGCTATATCCATTAATCCTTGTTTCGTAAAATGAGAGATTAATCCCGGGTTTGCTCCGTGGTCCAGAATTGCCGTCGGAGAATCTCCAAATTGTTCTTTCAGCTCTTTGATCCGCATCTGTCTTCGGTAAAGGGTTTTTTCGAAAATATCGTCGTTCTTGTAGGGATTCCATAATTCAATCGAGGTATCTACATACAGTGCATTATTTTGATGACACCACGTCAATGTGTCCGTTGTTTCTATATTCCATGCCAGATCGACAATGAGCCCGTTTTTACCTGCATATTTATCCAAGGTAGAGGTCAGGTTTTTCGGTGTTATTTTTTTGTGTACAAATTTAATGCCCGTTTTGGTGAAGGGTTTCAACTGGGAAGCTTTGTCCTCGAAGTCGATAATGGTTATGTTTTTCCTCGGTGCATCGATATGATCCAGGAAGATAGGAAGCGTGCACCGGGAAACGGCGCCATATCCGATAATTAAAATTTTGTTGTTGAAGGTTAGTTTCATAAGATTATGTATTGCAATAAATAGAGAAATGTTTCTATTAAGTCAATGGTTTTTTCACTCCGTTAGAA
>DAHXOM010000382.1 GCA_027364825.1 bacterium
CGGCAGTAGCGGCAAGAACAGTAATGATTCTCCACATCCGGCAGGGGCCGCATGGCCGGAATTCCACCAAAACAATTCAAGGACCGGACTCAGTCCTTATAACACAAGCTCTGATACGGGAAAGCTCAAATGGAGCTATTCAATGAGAAACTTGGTATTTTCCTCGCCTGCGATAGGAATGGATGGCACGATCTATATTGGGTCTAATGATCATAACCTCTATGCAATAAACCCGAATGGCGCACTGAAATGGTCATATACAACCGGTGACATTATAGTGTCGTCACCTGCGATCGGAGCCGATGGAACTATCTATGTGGGATCTGGTGATGGTAATCTATATGCACTTACACCCTCGGGGACGGTAAAATGGAAATATACAACTGGAAGCAGTGTGGGGTCATCACCGGCAATTGGAGCTGACGGCACGATCTATGTAGGATCTAGCGGTAAGGTTTTTTCATTCATGCCAACGGGCGCGATGAAATGGTCTTATACACCAGGTAACTGGGTGAATTCATCTCCGGCAATTGGTGACGATGGGACGATCTATATTGGAACTAGTGATGTAGTATCTATTGCTAGTGGAGAGCATTCTTCTGGTAAGGTTTATGCACTCACACCAGCAGGCGCATTGAAATGGTCATACACAACAGGTGACTGGGTGGAGGCATCTCCGGCAGTCGGGGCTGACGGCACGATCTATGTGGGGTCTTTGGATGGTAAGCTCTATGCAATCAACCCGAATGGCAAGCTCAAATGGAGCTTTACAACGTGGCCCATAGCATCCTCGCCAGCAATAGGAGCAGACGGCACGATCTATTTTGGTGCGGACAATGGTAAAGTTTATGCACTCACACCCAAGGGGACGGTGAAATGGTCATACACAACCGGTAGCTATGTGAAATCATCACCAGCGATCAGCGCAGACGGCACGGTCTATGTAGGTTCTGAAAACGGCAAACTTTACGCAATAAACCCGAATGTAAGAAAAGGGGTCAGCCCTTGACATAGGACAAATGACATAGTAAAGTGCTTCATCAATAAACCAAGAAAGGTGGAGACAAGGATATGGCGAGACCACTGAGAATAAAGTATGAAGGAGCTCTTTACCATGTAACCGCAAGGGGTAATGAGCGTAAGAAAATATATTTCTCCGAAACAGATTACAATAAGTTCTTAGAATATACAGCAGAGGCAGAAAAGAAATACGGAATACTCCTTCACTGTTATGCCCTGATGCCGAACCACTATCATCTTCTCATAGAGACACCCGGAACGAACATAAGCCAGGCAATGCACTACATAAACGGGTCATATACAACGTATATAAATATCAAGAATAAAAGGAGCGGTCACTTGTTTCAGGGCAGATATAAAGCCATTGTTGTAGACAAAGACAGCTATCTGCTGGAATTAAGCAGGTACATACACCTCAATCCGGTAAGGGCGGGCATGGTAAAGATGCCGCAGGATTATCCCTACAGCAGTTACAGAGCATATACTTTAGGGAGAGAAGACAAAATAATCACCAAAGATTTTATACTGAGCATGCTTGCAAAAGGGAAACGAGAAGCAGCAGACAGATACAGGGTATTTGTAGAAAATGGGATAGGAGAAGAACTCAAGAACCCCCTTGATGATGTTTACGGCGGGATCATCCTTGGAAGGGAGCGTTTTATAAAGGATACCCTGAGCCGCATAAGTGAAGCATTCAATAACAGAGAGGAGATTTCATATAGCAGGCGGTTAAAAGCGGAATATGAGTCTGAAGAGATATTTGAGATTATAGAGAAGCATTTCAAGCTAACCAGGGATGCGATAACAGAAAGAAGGTTACGGGATAGCGGCAAGACAGCTATCTACCTTATGAAGAAATATACTTGTATGACGAACAGAGAAATCGGGCAGCTCTTTAGAGGACACAGCTATTCGGCCATAGCGAAAATTAACAAAAGGTTTGAAGAAAGATTGAGCAGTGATAAAAAGCTGAAGAGGATGATTGCCAATATAGAAAAGGAAATGTCCAATGTCAAGGGCTGACCCCTAATCCAGGAAAGGGAGGTACTGTTATGAGATTTGTTTATGTTGCGTTAATGATAGCGATTCTGGGCGGTGCGGTGTATCTGCTTTACAGGTCCATCTGGAAGCACAGGGGGCAGTGCCCGGATTGCACTGAAACTCACAAGATTAAGAAAAAAATATGGAAAGATGATGGGAAGGAAGGGTAGGATAATGGAATTAAAACCCCATAGAAAAGCGATTTTGTTGTCCTATTTCACGCTAGGATATAATATTCTGGAAGGAATTGCATCAATTTTTGCAGGATCGTCAACCGGCAGCATAGCACTTGTTGGATTTGGTCTTGACAGTTTTATTGAATCATTTTCTGGTGGAGTATTGATCTGGAGATTCAGGAAACATGGAAAATTGTCGGAGATTGAGGAAGAAAAAATAGAAAGGAAAGCGGCAAAGCTGGTTGCTTATACATTCTTTGTGCTCGGGGCTTACGTTTTATACGAGTCAGTCAGGAAACTATGGCTTCATGAAGCCGTGAATACCAGTCTTTTGGGCATAATCATAGCCATAATTTCACTGATGGTAATGCCGGTTTTATTTTATCTTAAATACAAAACAGGAAAATCAATAAACAGTATAGGGTTAATGGCTGATTCCAAGCAAACACTTGCCTGCATGTTTATGTCAGCTGCTCTGTTGATTGGATTGGGATTGAATTATCTGTATGGATTCTGGCGAGCAGATCCCATAGCCGGGTTAATCATAGCTATCTTTCTTCTGAGAGAGGGTTACGATACTCTAAAAGAAGAAAAATTGTGTGATTGTTAATCCTAAGCCATCTTACCCTCTTGACCATTTAAGAGAGGAATAAGAAGGAAATAAGGCGTCAAATCTTTGCAGGCTGATCCCTATCCTTTCGCAATGTGCAGAGCCTGTGATGTCATAAACCATATTATTAAATTGACTTATGCATGATGTTGTATAAAATGTGAGACGGAGAGGTACCGAAGTGGTCATAACGGGCCCGCCTCGAAAGCGGGTATCCTGGGCAACCGGGAACGTGGGTTCGAATCCCACGCTCTCCGTTTTTTATGACAGGATTCGAACGCCGCTGAACGCCGACCAAAGGGAAGGAAAAGCCGGCTCGCCGGGACGGCGACAGTGAAGCGGCAGGACCCGAAGACGAGGAGTGAGGTTGCAGAACGAGGAGTCTGAGGGCGAATCCCACCATCTCCGTTTTTCTCGACAAGGATAATCTTTTTCCTGGCTGATTTGCTTTAAAGGGGTGCCCCCTATTCTTTCTTGTTTCCCGCGTTCACGGTGTACAGATATACCATGCTGTTTGAGCGGCGAAGGATACGACCTCTACCCTGGGGAACAGTGCCTTCATTTCGTCCTCGGCATTGTTTATAAAATAAAAATAATTGCCGCCCTCTGCCCATTCCACAATATCGGAGAGCAATTTTCTTCTTTTATTAAAGTCGTGGATGATCACCTGCTTTTTGGCCAGCCTGCCTGCTTCTGTCAGGAACGCCCGTCTTGATTCCTTTGTAAGCCCGTGTGCAACATAGGATGCTATCACGAGGTCGAAATATTTGTCTTTATACGGCAGGCCTTCCAGCGCATCGGCAACCGCAAAATCGATGTTGTTTGCCTTGTTGTGTCTTTTTGCCATCTCTATCATTTTTTTTGATGCATCTACTGCTGTGACCTTATAGCCCATGTCCGACAAACAAAAGGCGAGCGCGCCTGTTCCGCAGCCTATATCAAGTACCCGCGATCCCGTAGGTACCAGGATATGCTCTCTTGCCCTTCCCAGAATCGTTTTGAAGGCCTTTACCTGATAATGAAAGAAAAGGCTGTAAACAGGCGCAATCGTATCAAAGATGCCCTTACCTTGGTGATTGATTTTGTCCATTTATACGTTCATCTGATCTGGCCCCTGATCTCGCCGTTCGGATACTTTATTGTGTGTACATTCACGTAGGCGTCTCCGGATTTTATTTCGTCGATCAAAGCACTGACCGGTTTCCCTTCAAGCGGACCGATGAGGTCTTTTTCCGTTATTTTCCCTTTTGCGAGTATGCCGCTGAACCTGCCGGCCTTCTCTTTCGGTGCCATACCTGTTTCCGGGTAGAGCCATACAACCGGTGGACCGTTCTTATCTATAGTGGCCAGGTGTATATGCGCCATGGTCACGCCGTTAATGTCCCGCACCCTCAGCTTGTAAAAAAGCTCCTTGCCGTCCTTGCTGAGACTGAATATCGCAATGCCTGTTGCCCTTGTTTTGATCTTTTCCGGTACCTGGGCCTTGCCTGAAAGGTGTGCTGTGAACCTTGACGACCTTGCGCTCGCCGTTCCGGTAACAGCAAATGCAGCAGCCATGAGTATCATGAGCGATAGTGTTACTTTACCTGTTCTGTACTTCATAACCGTACCTCCTTGCATATAAGTATGCCTGCAAACACCATAAATCCGTGTGTCCGGTCAGAGGCAAACAGTATACACGGTTGTTTCAGCATATATTGTACATCAGAAACTGCATTATCAACACCCGGATCCACCGGATCCAGGCAGCAGGGTTACAGCCAGTACCGTATCAGGTGGAATATGCTCTCAAGGAGCTTTTCCAGAAACGGACGGTTCTTCCACTCATTCAAATCCAGCTCTTTACAGTTCTTTATGTCCGCATCAATGAAGGCTTTCATCTCTTCGCTGAAATGCGTGTTCATAACAGCGACGTTTACCTCGAGGTTGTGCAGAAGGCTTATCCTGTCTATGTTAAAGGAGCCTACGGTACTCCAGATGTTATCGATAACTGCGGCCTTCGCATGCAGGACCGTGCCCTGCCAGAGGAATATCCGTGCTCCCCATTTTAAAAACCTATGGTATAGTTTTCTGCTTGCATAGTGTACTGCCGTGATGTCCGATTTTGCGGGAAGGATTAAAGAAACCGCCACACCCCGTTTCAATGCATTCTTCAAAACCCTCTGGATGCCCCTGTCCGGTATAAAATAAGCGTTTTCTATGTATATATAGTTTCTTGAGTTTTTTGTTGCATTTATGTAATCCCGCCGTATGACCCATTTGTCCTTCATTTCCTTACTTCCGAGGATCTTCAAGGCCACGTCGCCCTGTGGCCCTATCTTCGGGAAAAAACTGCTTGTATCTATCGGTTCTCCGCCTTTGCTGGACCACGTAGAAAGAAAAAGTTTTTGCAGTTCCTTTACCGCCGGTCCTTCTATGAGTATTTCAATATCGTGCCAGTTCTTACCATTCCCGTTCGAACCCGTATATTCGTCCGTTAGATTGATACCTCCGATAAAACCTATTCTGCCGTCGACGATCATTATCTTCCTGTGGTCCCTGTGAAACCAGCCCCAATGCTTTGTTATAAACGGCGCGTAAGGGTTAAACTCCAGCAGCTTTACCCGGTTTTCTCTTAAATAATCAAAAAAGCCGTCACCCGTTTCAAGGGATCCTATTGCATCGTAGATCATGTTGACGGCACAGCCCTGCATGGCTTTTTCTGCAAGACGCCGTGCAAATTCCCATCCTGTGTTGTCACTGGCTATATTGTAAATTTCAAGATTGATTGTTTCCCGTGCATTTTCTATAGATTCAAACATTGCGGGGAATGCAGTGGTGCCGTCTTTAAAAATGCGGGCACTGTTGTTCGGAACGGCTTTCTCAAGAAATGTGTTTATCCACCGTTCCCGTCTTTTCAATGGGTCATGTCCCTGTACAGGAGTATAAGCTCCTTCATCTGCAACCCCGTTGGACAATGAACAAGACAGGTGTCGCACTCTGCACAGGCTTTGAGCAATTTGTCGGAATAAAACAGTTCAGGCAATAATCTTGAATAGCTGACATAGAGGTATACCGGCGGGACCTCGTGCTGTATTCCCTTGCATTCGGCTATGCAGATCCCGCAATCTATGCACCACGACAGCGATGGATAGGAGGCCCTTGTTTCCGTGCTGACGGGTGCAAGCCCCTTGTACTGGTTCACGAACAGATTGTAGCCGTTATACCCGGTGAGCCAGTGCAAAGGCTTCTTGAGGACGTGTACCATCAATCTGTATGCGAGGTTTAGTAATGCAAGAATATCTTTTTTACCCATACATTATCCTGCCGAGAATATACCGGCCTTTGCCCCTGTTATCATGGCAGTGCCCATGCCTGTTTTGTCGTATATATAGTTATACCCGGACAACACGGCACCCGCTGCATAAAGGTTTTTATAGACAACCCTGTTGTCCGCATCCACGGGCCTCAAGGTGTTATCCGTCTTTACCCCCATTGAAAAAAGTATCTGCTCATCAAAAGGATCATCGGTAAGATAGTTCAGGGGAAATGAGTCTTTTATCGGGTGTGCGCCTATAAAAACGGGCAGTCCGAATACAGCCTCCTTCCATGTCTTATTGCTGACAATGCCGCTGCTGATAAACTTGCCTGTTGCGAGCACAAAACTGTTTGCAGAGAGAGACAACGTCTGTCCGTTCTTTTGTGTTACCTTGATTGCTTTAACCGTATCTTGAACATCCTGGGTGCTGACTGCCCCGTCAATGATTGTAACTCCATGCCGTGCAAGCAGTTTATCAAGTGTGTACTGCAGTCTTAACCCTGGCGCGGATGAAGGAGGCGATAAAAACTCCGAGACCCTGTCTCCAAAATAATCCGCGAACATCTTTGAAACCTCACGGTGTTTTGAAATACCCATGATTGGCGGCAGAAAAGCATGCTCGAATTCCCGGGCATCAAATGTCTGTTTTATGACGGAGAATACCTTCTTTGCAAGCTCATCGTTATCCATCATGCCGGCGAGCGATATAAAATCATGCTCATTACACTTTATGCCGTGTGCATGCAGTGCAACGTTCGTGTAGCCGATATTCTTGAATGATGCAAACCCGTACTTGGTAAGGATGCTGGACAAGAATTCCGCGCGGGTCTTGTTGTGGATGGCTGTTTTTTCAAAACCTATAAACAGTACGCTCCTGCCCATCAACCGTGCCAGGTTGCCGGTTGCCATGGACGACTGGCAGAACGAAGTGACCTTGAACGTGCCG
>DAHXOM010000387.1 GCA_027364825.1 bacterium
GAAACAGATACAGAGGCAAAAACACCATTACATGGTTAATTGTCGGATTTTCTACAAGACCGGCAATAACCCCAATACAAACAACCGAGGTAAAGACTATTAAAGACAACTCCGGCGTCTTTTTCTTTTTATAGTTCAGCACTGTATACACAACAATGACGCTGCAGAGGAGAATGCCAAAATATCCGACAAAGCCGTTCAGAATTGCAGGAGATACCCCCCTGCCTGTCAATCCATCCAACAGAACTATAAGAAATCTATAGGGAGAGTTAATATTCATTATCCTGTAGTGGAAAAGCGGCCAGACAAATGAATCATAGATAAATGCACTGAGGCTTCCCGATAAGGCAAACAAGATTACAACAAAGAAGATTGGTATCAGAAAACCGGAGGTATAATACGTCACACTTTTCAATAAAATCCGCCGCACATCAGACCCGCTCTGGTTGCTTTTTTCTATGTCATTCCGCACTTGATGCGGAATCCAATCTCCCTTTGTCATTCTGAACAGAGCAAAAAATCTCTGGATTCCCGCTTTCGCAGGAATGACACGTAAGTTTGCATTCCCGTTGGAATTTATCCCGTCTGCGGCGGGATGGGATTGACTTCCGGTATAATACCAGATGATAAATAGTACCAGCATGCCAAACAGTGTGACCCCTATACTCTGAATAAATAAGAATGCACCTGCTGTTGCAAGACCCGGAAAGAACCATGCAGCAGGTTTAGCGCTTTGTTCTTTAATGGTTGTTATACCCGAAAAGAGTACCAGTAATACAGGGACAAGAATAAACCAGTGATGGCTGATATAATAGTTATAGCCTGCATAGATTGCTGTCAGGGCAGGCAGAAGCACGGAAAGCAGCCTGTTTTTTATCGTATAAGAAGACATGAAAACAACGAGAGAAACTGCAATCCCATTTGAGACTGCAAGGGCTATCCGTGCAACCGACAATTTTACTCCAAAAAGATAAAAGGCTGCTGCCAACACATAATCCGTTCCCGGGGTTACAAAATCAAAGAAGTTTTTATAGAGCAGTTGTCCTTCAAGTATTCTTTTTGCACCGTAAAGTGCAATCCATGTATCCTGGTCAAGGATCATGAAATTTGACAGAAGTAACGTCGGCAAAATTACCAGAAAGCTCAGAATAATCGCTAAGAGCCAGTTTTGATATCTCTTAAGAATATCAGGCATGTACGTAGTTGCCGATCCACTGGATCCGTTCAGTTTTGTCTTTCAATGCATTGAAAAACCGTTTGTCTCCGGTATACAAAGTACAGCCCACTTTCTCGGCGAGTGACAGGAGCTCTGTTTTGCCGTTAATAAAATCGAATAATATGTTCATGATGACAAGAAAGCTGGTTTAGGCAAACATGCACGGGACATCAACACCATTTATAACAAATCCCTGCTATTTCCACGGGATAAACAGTGTCGATATGGTCTCCGTCATGTCGACGCCTATGGTCGAGCCGCTGATGACGGGCTTGCCGACCGGTGTCTCAAAGCTATTGGTTAAGACCGTACCGCCGGTATTGGTGCTCGAATAATCAACCGTTACCCGCCCGGGAACCGGTGTAAGCCTGAACAACCTCAGGATAATGCCGTTATTGTTTTTCGATGCCTTTACACCGGTAATCAGGGCATTGCTGCCGGTGGATGCGAGGCTGAACGACAGGGGAAGAGAACCGGAATGAGCGGTGGTAACAGCGGTTGTAAGCGGAGCACTGAA
>DAHXOM010000233.1 GCA_027364825.1 bacterium
TCCTATAACAGAGTCTTTCATACTGGGTTTTACCGATAATATCTTCTTCACGATTGAAGAAGTTGTATCCAACTATTTCCTGTTGCAGCAGCGCAAGTATAACCAGTTCCTCTTCCTGGCTTAATCTCTTTTCTTTTTTTAATGCTTCCATAGGGAATGAGTGGCCGGTCTTTTTAAGACGCTGAACAATCCTGTTTTCAATCTTTCCAAGTGACTTGTTGTCTATCTGTCTCGATGCCGCGGCTTCCATGTCTATACTCGCCTCTGGCCGTTTGCGCAGAATTCTAACCCTTTCAAACTGGTCGGCAAGATATTCAAGATTATCCTTATATGGCTCAAATCCTTCGTTCTCCTGAGCTTTTGATTCAGTACCAAAAATACGGCCTAAGATTGTATCCGATAAGGTTAAACTTGACCGCAAAAGCGTTACTTCATTACCATTGTATATTGTGGGTCCAGAAACGACATCCAGAATCCCGGATTTGTTCATCCTTAAGAGCCTTTTTAGCTCTGCCTTGACAACCTTTTTATCCTTCCAAATCCTTTTAATGACCTCAACAGCCTCAATGTCTTTTTTACCTTCAAGATAATTCCCCAGAATAAGTGCTATGATTTTAATGTCATCTTCATCCAATTTGTAACCTTCAAAAATTGAGTTTTTTATCAGAGATGCTGCATTAAGAGTCGTGTCTTTGCCGGAAGAATCCGAGCCTTCAGCATTTTTCTTCTCGTACAAATCGTTTATCTCAAGCAAAAGCTCAAACGCATTCTCATGCAGCACTATCTTGTCATTCATAATACACCTCCGCTTACTATTATTATGATATTTTGCGTCTACAATAACATATGTAAGTGACAGAGGTATGTCAGTTTACTCTGGATTTCTTAAATGTGGGGATACGACAGCAGATATATAAGAGTAAAGCCTTGCGCTGGAACGAGGTTGCCTGTGAAGGGATTCTTGAATAAGCAATAAGAGTTCATCGTTATCCATAAAGTATATGTATTTTAAGCTACCTTATAAGTCAATCCTCAAAAGCGTTTTGTGCGTTTTTTATGAGGTGAAGGCTAAAACGGAGAATAAGACATTTCTGATAGCAGTTAAACCAATTTCTTTTTTATAAGACGCAGGATACCGCCATTTTTTCGGAAGGAATAATAAGGGGGCAAAAAGATTTGATTTTTCTCTGAATAAGTGTTTATATGTTATGTATATGGCTTACAAAACTCATGCGAAATTAATAGCCTCAATATATCCCTTAATCACCTATCACGAGCGCGGTCTAATCTGGGAAAGGGCCCGAGGCATGTGGAAACACAAGAAATCTGATCCCATACTGGAATTAAAGAAAATGCGAAAAGAATGGGATCGACAATTTCCAAACACTACAAAATAGCCTTGCGTATACGCTTGATACAAACGCAATAATTTACTATCTGAAAGACGAACCGGATGTTGTCACAAGCTTAAATACCATTTTCACTCAAAATGTTCCTATTTATATATCAACGATTACCGAGATAGAGCTTTTTGGATTCTCTAAACTCAGCGATCATGAAATAGCACAAATAGAAGCCATTTTAAGGACCGTGGCCATTATACCGGTCGACTCACGTATTGCCCGTACAGCGGGATTCATACGTCGCAATTATCATATAAATATTGCCGACAGTACCATAGCTGCTACAGCCCTTTTTACAGGGACTACTTTACTGACGCGAAACATCCGTGATTTTCGTAAGATCCCAAATCTTTCTTTACAGGAAGTTTGACCCCAAATGCAATCTATAGCCTTTGAGGCGGGCGGGGTTACATACTCACGTGCAGGAATACCCTGAGCCCGTAGCCGATCAGGAATGACAACCCTGCAACACCGAGGCTGAGCGCGCTCATCTCAAGAAACCTGCTCAGGAAAGACACCTCTTTTATAACAGAAATAAAATAGGTAAAGAAAAGTATCACGATAACCGCTATAATGAGTGTGGAAAAAATGGCCGTGTAGTAGACATGAAAGATAAAAAACGGCATGACAAGCAATACCACCGCAATAAAGTAAGCGATGCCCGTATACAGGGATGCCTTGAGAGGGTTTTTGTCACCCCTGTCGGATTTTTTTGCAAGATACTCAGAGGACATCATGGACAGGGCCGCGGCAATACCGGTTATAAGGCCTGCTATCCCGATAAGACGGGTGTTCTGAAATGCAAAGGATAATCCTGCGAGTGTACCGGTTAGCTCCACCAGCGCATCGTTGAGCCCGAGGATCATGGAGCTTATATAATTCAGCTTGTCCTCATCGATAAGGGATATAAGTTCTTTCTCGTGCCTCTCCTCCTCTTCCATGACCTGCGATGCCTCTTCAAAATCCCCGGCAACCTGTTTATAGCTGTACTGTGCCCTGCCCTCTCCTTTTTCCATCATCTTGATTGCAAAGGTCAGGCTGAACAGCCTTACGAGAGCGATATAAATAAAGACCTTTATTGTGTCCGGTTTAACATCGATGCCGGTGTATTTCTTCCATATACCGTAATGTCTCAGCTCGTCAGCACTTATTCTTGAAAGGATTTCCCTGTTTTTATCGCCCGAGTTATTGGAAAGTCTTTTGTAAACCAGGTACTCGGTAATCTCATTTTTCTGGAATGCTGTAAGCGCATTTTGCAGTTTTGGATTTAATGTTTTTTCGTTCATGGATCTTACCTATGTATATTTCTGCAAAAATGCAATAAGAAAGCTTGTGAGGATTGCCGGGTTAAGGTATGATTACCTTTATGCTTTTGGGCAGGATGTCGAAGGTTGCAGGCAGCATGCCGGGCTGTTCACCGTCTACATCGAGCAATACCCTGTCTTTCGAGGTAAGCTCAACATGCCGTGCATTCGTGTAGCCGACCATGGGATCGCTTATATGTGTACCTTTATATATTTTCGAAGAGTTTCTCAGAAAATCTATGAACCCTGCCTTGCCGATGGTAACAATATCGAACATTCCGTCATCCGGCACTGCCCTGGGAGCGATATGCATGCCCCCGCCGAAAAACTGGCAATTGGCAATGGTAAGCATATTGATATCGGTAGTGTAAGGCTTGTTATTATCAAGAGTTATGGTGATATTTTTATTCTTGTAGGTGACAAGCGTCATGATGGTCCCCCACAAAAACGAGATAAAACCACCGAATGCCTTCGTCGTCCTGTTTACCCGGTCAACCGTTTCACCGCCGATACCCGCATCCGCTATATTGATAAAATACCTGGTTGTTTCATGTCCACTGTGTGCTACAAATTTAATTTTTCCGGTATCCACGTCCCTTGCGTTTGCATTTTTTATGACCTTCACAGCATCCTGATACGGTTTTGGTATGCCCATTGTTTTAATAAAATCAGCCCCTGTCCCCATGGAGATTACCCCAAGGACTGACTGAGGGTTTATCGGTTTGTCCTGTTCAAAGAATCCATTGACAACCTCGTTCAGGGTACCATCACCGCCAACGGATATAATGCGGGTAAATCCTGATTTTATGGCCTTCTTCGTAATATCAGGAGCTGTATACTGTCCTGTTGTAAATGCAAATTCGAAAGTACCTATGGCCTCCGATAAGACCCGTTTTATATCGGGCCAGAGTTTTTCTGTCCTTCCGTTTGCAGACCTGAGATTGACAACGGCAAATGTCTTTAAATGCTCATTCATTGCACCTGTGCTTATTGTTTGACGGTTCCCTTGTTATTATTGCGTCCATACGTTTCTTTTAAGAGGAGAGACAGCAGAAATGCAATGAGAAACATTCCCATAAAAACCCATATTCCGTCGCGAAAATTAGACGTAATGTTGGCGATGGCCTCAATGGAATAAATGGTTATTATTGCGCCTGTTGCACCAAAAACCCATAACATGCCGGTCGCACTGCCTGTTAATCTTTCCCCGACAATCTCTATAGACATCTGGAAGATAATGGGCAGGAGAGATATTACCAGAAACCCGAGAATTGCCGCAAGTACGATTGCCGTCGTATAGCTTCTTGTGTGCATCAGCGGATACATAAAAACACCGGCAGCTATTGTGCCGACAATAAGGAACGGCTTTCTTCTTTTAACCAAATCCGACAGGATCGGAATCACAATTGCACCGACAATGCCGCCTGCAATAAGGATGCCTACGATGATGCCGCTTTGTTCTTCCGAGAACCCCTGGGGCCCTAAGAGCTTATCCAGCCAGTTTGTAATACCGTTAAAGAAACCAACCCCTATAAACATGATCAGGGCAAGCATGATCATATCCTTGATTTTAAAAAGTTCTTTGTACGCCTGTATAGGATGGTATACTTGTTCTTCCTTCTTTACCGTTGTACTTATGGATGGGTTATCTTTTGCAAACAACAGGAATAAGATCGATCCCGCCACCGTAACACCATCATATATTGCAATGATGTGGAACAGATCCATGTGCTGGATAATGATCGGTGTAATGACCAGGGCGGCTATCATGCCGAGAAACATTGCCATGGAAGCGAAGCCATTCGCCAGTGCCTCTTCGTTCTTGTTAAACCACACGGATGCGAGCTTTGCACCGCTGTTCACGATAAAAGGCTGGGCAATTGCAATTCCAATCTGACCTGCAAGGATCCAGGCATAACTATCCGATCGAAGCCTCAGCAGCACGGCAACAGCCATGATGACGGATCCCACACCCACGGTAAATTTAAATCCTTTTGAATCAAGGATGGCTCCAACAGGCAGAGAAAACAATAAATTAGATAGATTAAAGACAGACAGCAACAGGACAAATTGAAAATCGGTTATGTTCAGAAGTTTTTCGATGGTAGGCTGTATTGGAGCAAAGTTGAGCCACAAAAATTGTGTAAGAATAACCTGAAACATGAATAAAACTAAAACCACCCACCGGTAAGAGCCGTATTTCACCTGCGTTTGTTCCACCGTAACCCCCTTTTTCTCAAGATTTTGATTTTAATATACTGTATCATTTACCATGAGTCAAAGGTTATTGTTAACACGTATTCGAATAAAAATTTTATCATATTGACATTCATAATTTTTATGAAT
>DAHXOM010000396.1 GCA_027364825.1 bacterium
GCCTTATGGAATCATCGGCATCAGATATGCTGAAAGGTTTTCCCTCCCTGGTTTTAACAAGCTCCATGAGCCCTTCTGTCTTTACATCGGCGGGAAACTGCAAAGTGACACCGGATACCGGTATACCGTTATAACTGCCGATACCCGTTCCTGCATACGCAGGACGGACCGCCATAACAGAAAAAATAAGGAAGAGGACTATTGCGCAATAATGTGCAGTGTCTTTTATTTGAGAATGCATGTGCGCTGCTGCCGGATCCATCAGAATTCAAATTTATATTTTAAATCACCGCCGAAATTACCGACACTGCTGTTGGAGTTGTTGGAGGTGACTGTATTCACGCCGGAAATATTGTTATCCCAGCTGCCGATAAAATAAAGGCTCCTGCTTAATTTGTATTGGCTCTGAAAACGCTGAAGGTTGTATCCGCTCAGATCGTACGAGTACAGGATATCCAGATCATTGGTAATCCGTTTCGTAACGGTCAGCCGGATGCTTGTTGTAGGGGCGCCAATCGGATAATACGGCTCTACCTGGAGATTGTCTACCCAGAACAACTTTTTGAATTTGTTGAGGCTTTCATTGCCAACCAGTTCCGAGAAGATGTCCTTCGCGAGTTTGCCTCCAACCGCTGCTCCAACCTCATAAGCCGCGGCTGAACTTATTCCGCTCTTCATGAGATCCGCCGGAGTCACACCGTACGTCATAAGACTTATGATATCCATCTCATCGAGATTGGGAGGGTATGAGGTGAGACTCACATTCAATTTATCAAGCTGACCGGCAATCGTAAGATATATATTGTACTGTGAATATTCGTTATTTACCATAAATTGCTGAACGGTTGAAGCCCTTATATCTACAAATGGATTTTGCTGATGCTCCCGGGTATAGGTAACAACAGCATTATCTATGGTAAAAACGGTTGAACGGTAGTAAAATTTTCCGTCACTGGTTGAAATGTTACCGACTATTTCCGGATTATCAATATCGCCTGCGACCTTTAGTTGTGCACTCAAAACACTATTGACGATATTATTGTCTATAATAATGCTGCTGTCTGCCCCGATAGCAATATTCAATTTCAGCGGGTGCCCTTTCTTCTGCTCAATGCTCTTGGGCTCGTATTTCCTGCGCTGGAATTTCAGCATCTCGTCCTCCCAGTTTATGTAATCCGTATAGGTTGCATTTACAATCCTTATGCTGCCATCGAGGACCGGCTGAGGATAGTCTCCCCTGAGTCCGAGGTCTCCCTCCAGCTGCATGGGAATGGTATCATTGTAAACAAAGTTAACGCCTTTGAAGTTGAGAGAAACATCAAACAATCTCGGCAACAACCCAGCCATGATAATCCTTCCATTACCGGACATGGTACCTGAATTTATATTCCCGGTTATGTCTTTTATAATCATATTGTTGTTGGCCATCAGCACGGATATGCGTACTCTTGAGAAAGACACCGGTTGTTCGGACAACACAGCATCGCCATACAGCTCTGCATTACCGTTAATCATAATTTTTTGTCGTTCGCCGTATAGCCTTGCATCGAGCTTGAGCATGCCGCTTGCACCTGCAAAGATAGTGGTAAAAACAGTCAAGTAGCTTAAATCAACGTCCGCATGAACGAGCGTATCGATATTACCGTTCAGGTTGAAAAATCCGCTCAGTCCGATAAGGCTGTTCTTGCCTTTTATGGAAAACTCCCTGAAATATATATTATCTTTTGCGATATCGATAAACACCGGTTTATCATTCTCTAATACCGCCAAACGATTGCCCAGTGACAGAGTATCAAGATATACGTATCCGACAAGAGAAGCCGGCAGATCCCCGAGTTTACCGACAAGCCATAGAGTCCCGGTAACATCGGATGTTAAACCGATACCGGATAAAATTGACAGGACAGGATGAGCATCGAACGTGTCAAAGTTTGTCCTGAGTCTAAACGGATATCCGTCTTTCATACCCAGTTCAGCCCGGACCTTCAACGTATTGTTCAACATCCCGGCAAGAGTTGAGAATGTATCGTCCGAAAAATGGACGGATGCGGAACAATCCGGGATCCGTACCTTATCATATATGATATCCGTTAACGTAATGTCCATATTGCCGACGGGGTGAATGACGTCACCGGTAATATCCCCGGTAAACGATGAAACCGCCCTTAGGTGAGGATTCAATCTTGTAATCGTATTCATATTATTGGTACTGAACCTCTGTGTATCAAAGTTGACATCCAGGGTACCGTTTTCAGAAATATGTCCTCCGATATGTAGTGTATCCTCTCCTTTTTTAAACACTGCTTTATCGATACTGAGCATACCATGATCCATGGTCACGCTCATAGAACCGCTGTCAAACGATTGGAAGTAAACATCCGGCTGGAAAAAAGAGAGGTCGGCGCGGCCGCCCAGCAGGGTAACAGGCCCGTCGATTCTTACACTGCCCGTTATATAGCCTCCGGTGGTAAATGTATAACCGATAGTGTCGGCAATATCCCTCAGTGAAACGGGTTCCAGCCTTGCATCCATGTGCAGTTCCACATCTTTGGTAAATTGTATGCCGCCGTTAACGTACAGCCTTGAATCATTTTTTGAAGCCCTTGCAGATTCAATGGAGAGAACGTTGTTACGAAAGGTTATGCCGCCGGTCATGTCACCCAGCTGTATGTGTTCCATGCTGTAATCCCTGAAAGAAGCATCACCGTGAATTACGATATCGGAAAACGGGCCTGCTATAAAACCTTTCACCCCGCCGATGCCGGTGTACGGTATCGATGCAATCGGGCTGACATCCCTCATGTCCATTTGTACCGAATCAAACGTTAAAAACATTGCCCCGGTGAAATACAGTGCGGTATACGCATGGACTAAAGAACGAGAGGTGCGTACCGTTGCCTCTGTAATATACGCACATTGATTGGTAAGAATAAGTCCCGATTGAATATCAAGAGGCTTCACGACCATAATGGTATTCTTATTCTTGTTCATGAAAGAATTGTCATAAACGGAAAACCTGTTGAATTCCGTATCCACATTTCCGGAGAAATATATCGGGTTGAAACTGCCCTTGACTTCTATGTGCCCGGTAATATTTGCATCAACATAGGGCCGCGGTACCATCAGCGCATACAGCAGCTGCCCGAAACTTATGCCTTTCAGGTCCAGCGAAAATTCCGCAGGCAGTTTATCCTCCGAAAAATCTATCGCTCCGCTTAAGGTAACCGTACCGCTCGCTATTGAAACATCCGCCTTTTTAATGAAAAGTTTTTGTGACTTGAATACATACGATAGAGTCCCTGTACCACCCCTGACGTGTCCTATTTCCATATCGCGGAAACCTATATCTCCGGATGATGAGGGATTCAATATACTACCTTTGATATTGCCGTTGAATGTATAGCTTCCGCTGATTTCCGGTATTGCAACGGGGAACGTTTTTATGAATGCATTAAATTGCTGAACATTATCAATCGATGCCTTTAAGCGAACATCCATGTACGGGTTATCATAATCATCGATGTTCCCGCTCATAACAAGCCTCAGCGCGTTTGAATTCAGCCGCAGGCTGTTTATAGAGATGTTCTTGTTTCTTATGGAACCGCTGAACTGGCTGTCTGAAAGGGTAACCGCACTGCCATACCGGGAGAACGACAGTCCCTTTACGTCTACGACACCGCTGACCTTGTTATTGCCGAGCTCCGGATTTACGTTCATAGAGATGTTCCTCGCCTCGATATCCATGCCGGAAGCCGGTATACTGATTGACAGGGCCGTATTGTTTACAACAACATGTTTTATGGTAACCGGAAGCTCTGCCCCTATCTTGCTCATGTCTATTTCCGGCGTCTTGCCGTGCATTTTGCCCGGAAGTTTTTTGTTTATCACAAGCGATATCTTCGCATCGTCAACATAAACATCCTTCAACTGGGGCTTGTTTTTTAGAATGCTCGGTGGTTCAAATACAACGGTCAATTTCCCGATATCTGCCTTATAACCCGCATTCCCCCTGAGGACGAGGGACGATACGCTAACACTCGAAGACAGAATGGATACGTTGATCCTGCCGATAGAAACCTGTACACCTGTCTTGTCCGTTATGAATTTTTCAATTCTGCCCTTGAACAGGTTTTCTACGACATCCGTTTTGAGAATCAGAATAATCGCAAACACAAGGAACAGAATGATGCTGTAGAATATATATGCCTTAGTCTTTCTTTTTTTCATCTGTAGATTTTTCCGTGTCCGGCTTTTCCCCCTGCACGCGGTATTCCCCTTTAAGCCATTTGCCAAGATCTATCATTTTACATCTGTATGAGCAAAATGGCCGGTAAGGATTTTTTTCCCATGGGATCGTTTTTTTACATACAGGA
>DAHXOM010000003.1 GCA_027364825.1 bacterium
GTTTTTTTATTCAGTTTAACTCTCTTTTGTTTTCTTCTCTGTTTTCTGCGGAGCTCACGGTCCTTCTCTCTCATAAATATCCCCTTTTCGTTATACGGCTTTTTGGATCTTGCCGGATTTTATACATCTTGTGCATACATAAACACTTTTAACACTGCCATCCAGTATAATCTTTATCCTTTGAAGATTTGGTTCCCATCTTCTTTTCGTCTTGTTGTTGGCATGACTGACATTGTTTCCGTACAGAGAGCCTTTACCGCATATTTTGCAAACCTTTGCCATTTTGTTCCTCCATTCAAATCAAAATTATTTCTCAAAATTCCTATGCCTTTTCTTCTACCAGATTCACAATCTGCCCTACGGCAATACTCAATTTATCCACGGACGGGCCTCCTGCCTGTGCGAAATCCTTCCTGCCTCCACCGCTGCCGTCTACCGTTGCGGCCATCTGTTTTGCTATTTTTCCCGCATCATACCTTCCGGTAAGGTTGCCGGTAACGAACACAATGATAGTCGCCTTGTTGTTGATATTGACTCCTATAGCTCCTATGCCTGACTGCAGTTTCTGCTTGATTGTGTCGGATAGTGCTCTGACATCGTCCAGCGTACCCTGATCCAGAACAGCGCTGACAATGTGGATTCCATTGATGCGAACAGCTTTTGAAAGTATGTCATTTGCAAGTTCGGACAGAGACTTTGTTTTGTCCGGTCCGGTTTTTTCGAGTTCTTTTATTTTTTGTTTCTGCTTGTTCAGGCCCATCATAATATCTGTCTCCGAAGTTCCAAGCACGGAAGAGATATCCTTCAATAAGGACATCTTATCTCTTACGAATCTATAGGCAACATTACCTGTTAACGCCTCTATTCTTCTTACCCCCGCTGATACCGAGGATTCCTTTGTTATAACAAACAAACCGATATCCCCGGTGCGTTTTATGTGTGTACCTCCGCAGAGTTCCTTGCTGATTTTGTCGATAGTAATAACCCTGACGATATCTTTATATTTTTCATCAAACAATGCTATGGCGCCTTCTTTTACGGCATCATCCAATGAAGAAAAGGTTATATTCACTTCATGGTTCTCCCGTATCCACTGGTTTACCGTTGCCTCAATCTGTAGAATTTCTTCGGGACTCAGGGCTCGGTTGTGCGTGAAGTCGAACCGAAGCCTTGAGGGACTTACGTATGAGCCCGCCTGTGCTATGTGTGAGCCAATCCATTTTCTTAATGCCGCCTGCAGCAGGTGTGTGGCTGTATGGTGTAACGCTGTTGCCTGGCGATCCTCCTTGTTTACCGCAAGTTCCACATTTTGTCCCTTGGTAAAATGTCCATGCTCCATCTTTCCTGTGTGGGCAATGAGGCCTTCAACCGGTTTGACCGTGTCGGACACAGAGAATTTGTTGGAGCCCGTTGATATCATTCCGCTGTCGCCCGCCTGGCCGCCCGACTCGCCGTAGAACGGCGTCTCCTTTAATATGAGGATGCCTTCCTCTCCTTCTTTAAGTTCATCAGCGAGCTGATCGTTTTTGATAATGAACAGTACCGGCGTTTTTAACGACAATCTTCTGTATCCTACAAATTCTGTTGGACCCGTAGTTTGTGCTATTTGATTGTACAACGATGTGTCCTTTATGTCCATGGCCTTGCCGAACTTACTCGCCTCCCGTGCCTTTCTTTTCTGACCGTCCATGAGCTGATTAAAACCGGGATAATCAATACCCACCCCGTTTTCCTTTGCAATGTCGGATAAGATGTCGATGGGAAAGCCGTACGTATCATAGAGCCTGAACGCAAACTCACCGTCTATAATTTTTGAACCGGATGATGTCAGTGTGTGCAGATGTTCGTCGATAAAAGATAGGCCGCGTTCAAGCGTCATTAAAAACTTCGTTTCTTCATCTTTAATAGTAGACCCGATGATATTCTCGTGAGCATTCAGCTCGGTATAGGTGTCGCTGTAAAGTTTAACAATAGGGC
>DAHXOM010000401.1 GCA_027364825.1 bacterium
ATCCATGAAGTGGTTGATAAAGCAAAGGTAACCGGCAGTGTATTGCTCGACGGGGAGGACATATATTCAAGCATCATGGACCCGGTACTTGTCAGAAGGAGGATCGGCATGGTATTCCAGAAGCCGAACCCATTTCCGACGATGAGCATTTTCGAGAATGTCGCTGCAGGACTCAGATTGAATGGTTCAAAAAAGAAAAGCGAAATCGCGGATACCGTGGAAAGAAGTATTAAAATGGCAGCACTATGGGATGAGGTGAAAGACAAGCTCTATAAATCCGCCACAGCTCTGTCCGGCGGCCAGCAGCAGAGGTTGTGCATAGCGAGAACGATTGCGATAGAACCCGAGGTAATACTTATGGATGAGCCGGCATCTGCCCTGGATCCTATATCAACCGCCCATATAGAGGAGCTTATCCAGCAGATAAAAGAGAGATATACCATTGTCATTGTAACGCACAATATGCAGCAGGCTGCACGGGTCTCCGATTATACGGGATTTTTCCTTCTTGGAGAACTGATAGAGTTCAACAAGACATCCGATATATTCACAAATCCCAGGGACAAAAGGACAGAGGACTATATAACGGGAAGGTTTGGGTAAACCCCGTTCGAAAGGATGTGGCTTTGAAACACACCTTTTCTATAATGAAATTAAATGTTACCCTATTGGTCTGCCATACATGGCGGGGCCCTTTAAGGGGGTAAAGGAGTATTTATGGAAAGAAAATTTGATGAGGAATTAAAAGAACTATCCGGCATGCTTATGAAAATGGGGAGTCTTGCGCAGACCATGATCCATAAATCCATAAAAGCCCTCGCTGACAGGGACCGGTCACTGCTGAAGGATGTATACACCCTGGAAGAGTCCGTTAACGTTATGCACGTAGAGATCGATGATTTTTGTTTAAAACTTTTAGCCTTGCGGCAACCCCAGGCAGGGGACCTCCGCATGGTAACGGCAGCGATTAAAATAAATACCGACCTCGAAAGGCTCGGGGACCAGGCTGTCAATATAGCCCAGAGAACAGAATCCCTGCTGGAAAGACCGGCCATAAAACCGCTCGTTGATATACCAAGGGAATCCACCATAGCCCAAAAGATGGTCAATGACAGCCTTGATGCCTTTATAAAAAAGGATGTCAAACTCGCCGAGGATGTCCTCACCAGAGATGATACCATAGATGATATAAACAATCAGGTATTCAGGGAATTACTGACCTACATGATGAGCGACCATACGACCATCCCCATTGCCTTTGATCTTATATTCGTATCAAAAAACCTTGAACGTATAGCGGACCATGCTACAAATATAGCGGAGGACGTTATATTTATGGTAATCGGAAAAGACATACGGCACCACCTGGCGATAAAATGAAAAAGTTTAATCGGCATATACTTTTCATGTTTGTGCTGCTCGCTTTTGTTTCGGGCTGCGCTTCCGCACCGGTAAAAAAGGAACAGCCGGGTCCGGAGATGTATTACAACAAGGCAATGGAGGATTTGAAAGGCGGATGGATCTTCGGCCCTGATTATAATCAGGTACGGCAGACATTAAATCAAATCATAGATAATTACCCGTATTCGACCTACGCACCGCTGGCACAGCTCCGCATAGCGGATACGTATTACAAAGAGGGCAGATATCTGGAATCGGCAGAGGCTTACGATCATTTCATTAAGCTGTATCCCAACGATAAAAACATGCCGTATGCCGTTTTCATGGAGGGCAGGTCCTTCTTCGAAAACCAGAAATCATGGCTTACGGGAAGCATACCCTACGATATAGATCCAACAGGCATATACAACGCTTTTGATGAATTCAAATATATTATGAATAATTATCCGTCTTCCGAATATGCGGACAAGGCAAAGAAATATGCCATAGAATGTGAAAAGGCGCTTGCAAACCACGAGATCTATATAGCCGATTTTTATACATCGCACGAGCACTATGAAGCTGCGATCGGCAGATTGAAAACCGTCTACGAGAAGTACCCGGACAGCGGTGTGGCGGACGAGGCGCTTTATAAGCTCGCGGCCATTTACAAAAAGATAAACTCACCTGCAGAATACAGGCAGACCATAGACCTGTTGCAACAGTCCTACCCCGCCAGCAAATACAGCAAAGAAGTATCTCCTGCAAAGAACTGAACCCCGTTAGCTTGACATAATACCAATTGGAGGCTTTACTCTTGACAGGAGAAAAAACACTTATGAATTTTGAAGAACTTGGTATATCAGCACAGATAGTAAAAGCCATTTACGAGATAGGTTATGAAGAGCCCACACCGATACAGAAAGGTGCTATACCGCCCGCTCTGGAAGGAAAGGACATTATAGGGCAGGCACAAACAGGCACAGGAAAAACCGCAGCATTTGCGATTCCAATACTCCAGCGGTGCAAAAAGGGTACACACCCTTCGGCCATAGTCATTGAGCCCACGCGTGAACTTGCCATACAGGTATCGGAAGAGTTCAACAAGATCGGAAAGTTTAAAGGGCTCAGTGCCGTTCCGATTTATGGAGGACAGTCCATCGAGCACCAGCTCCGCGCCCTGAAAAAAGGTGTGGATATCGTGATCGGGACACCCGGACGCGTAATAGACCATATCCAGAGAGGTACGCTCAACCTTGACAAAGTACAAATAGCGGTCCTTGACGAAGCCGATGATATGCTTGATATGGGCTTTATCGACGACATTAAAAGGATACTCGGAAAGACACCGGAGGACAGACAGACGATGCTGTTTTCCGCTACGATCGACAAGAACGTCCTCGATATTTCGAAAAGATACATGCACGACCCGGTAAGGGTAATGATAAACCTCGCGGATATCGTCGTCCCGAAGATACGGCAAATCTTTTACGAGGTACGTGAGGGTGAGAAGATCGATGCGCTCTCAAGGATCATCGATGTCGAAGACCTCTACCGGTGTCTCGTATTCTGCCACACGAAAAGGGAGGCAGACCAGGTCGCGTTAAAGCTGAAAGACATGGGATATAACGCGGATGCCATACACGGGGATTATTCCCAGTCTCAGCGTAACACCGCAATGAGGCACTTCAGGAACGGCACAATCGATATCCTGGTTGCAACCGATGTAGCAGCACGGGGGCTCGATATTCAGGACGTAACGCATGTCATTAATTACAGCATGCCGCAGGATCCCGAGAGCTATATCCACAGGATAGGCAGGACCGGAAGAGCGGGTAAATCCGGGATAGCAATTATGTTTGTGACCCCGCGGGAGTACAAAGAACTCCGCCTTATTGAAAAGATCGCGAAAACAAAGATAGCAAAGGAAAAACTTCCTTCTTCACAGGCGGTGATGGAGGCAAGGCAGCAGTCGATACTGGACAGCATTACGGCTGTCATGGATAAAGGGGCACACAGCAGCTTCATCCCAGCAGCCGGGAAACTGCTCGAAAAATACGATGCAGAGGAATGCCTTGCAGCAGTCATGAGCATGGCCTTCAGCGGTGTAGCGGAGCATGAGAAGGAAAGCGGACAGGCCCCGATGACCAGGCTGTTTATGACAGCGGGTAAGAGGGACGGCATAACCGCAAAAGACATTGTGAAGACCTTTACTGCAGAGGCAGGAGTACCGTTCAGCGAGATCGGGAGGATAAACCTGATGGATGCGTTCACTTTCGTCGAGGTGTCCAAGGATTATGCTGAACGCGTGATCCAGTCCATAGATAAGATCATTGTGAAAGGCAAAGAAATACGGATAGAAAAAGCCCGTGAAAGAAAGAAAGCCTGAGGAAAAACAGTCCGCTGTACCGTATGAACAACACCTGCAAGGGCTTGACAAGAAACCAGAGATTATATTAGTCCTAACAACACAGCATGAACAGTTTCTAACTACAACAATTAAGGGAGAACGCTATGGATCGTACAGAAATTTATAATCTAATAACCTCGTTCTTTGTGGAACAATTCGAGATTCCAAAAGAAAAAATCAAACCGAATGCCAATCTTTTCAAAGATCTGGGTATGGACAGTATCGATGCCCTGGATATGGTTGGTATGCTGGAATCGCAGATAGACCTTGATGTGAATGTAGATGAACTTACCGATATACGAACCGTTCAGGACGTTGTGGATTTCGTCTCCTCAAAAATCAATGTTACCGCATGACAGCATCTCTTCAATGAGCGAAACGTGGATAATCCCCGAAAAGTTCGTCCATAGCGAGAACAGCACAGATGGTTCCTTTTTTGTGCCCGGCAATTCTTCCTGGTTCTCGGGTCATTTCCCGAATATGCCCATACTCCCGGCGATCGGCATGCTGGGTATGGTGTATGATACTCTTTCCGAGTATTCAGCGCACCATGGTATCAGACTGACCATACGGGAAATGAAACGGATCCGTTTCAGACAGATTCTGAGACCGGAATCACATTTTAACGTATCCATCTCATTAAAGACCGGCGATGAGGTTTCTCAGGGGACTTTTCACTGCACGTCCGGCGGCATAAAGGTTTGCGACGGCATGCTCGTTGTAAAAGTGGAAAGCATCTCGTGACAAAGAACATGTATACCATCGATGACTTTATCCCTCACCAGGACAGGATGAAACTCATCAATGACATCATCGAGATCAATGATGACCACTGCGTAACAGAGTCCGTTGCAACACCCCTATGGCCGTTATGCAAGGGTGAACAAATCAACTCCATAATTATCGTGGAACTTGTCGCACAAACAGCTTCTGCCTTCGTGGGATGGCAAAAGCGCAATGAGACAAAAACCGGGGGTGAAGGCGTTATTGTCGGAATCAAAAAAGCTGTTTTGAATGTTCCATTCATCCCGGTCGGAAGCCGCCTGAGGACTTCCTGCAGAATGCTTGTAAGCCTCAACAACCAATATGCCGAGTTCGAAGGTGAGGTAAAAGATGACCATACAATCTATGGCCAAGTACATCTGCAAACGTTCAATGCACAGGCCATAATGTCGAACCGCAACGACCTTATACCATGAGCGGAACAGAACCGGACATATCCGATGCCCTTGCTCCTGTCCCGGAAACAATGGGGAAAGAATACATCCTTGGTGGACCATCGTATGAAGATGTCTTCAATTTAGCTTCTTCCCTTGTTTTCTGGAGTTCCCATGAGCATAAAACAAAGAAACCTATCTGTCTGGCGACCTCCAACAAAGCACTGCTCATGGCTGCAATCCTTGCATCCCTGAACAACGGGCCCAAGCTGGTCCTTCCTGCATCCATTTCGGACGCTGTAATCGCAGAAACCTGCAAGATGACCGGTGCCGGCGCTGTTCTGTCCGATCAACCAATTGCCATACCCAGGGGTGTCCGGTCCGTTCCCCTGCAGAGATAAAAAGGAGCCATGCCTGCATGGCATCTCAGGAGAAAAACAGACAAGCCGTTCCTGTGGCTCTACACCGGCGGCTCCACCGGATCACCAAAGCTCTGGCCGAAAACCCCGGTCAACATCGTCGGCGAAGCCCTGAACCTTAAAAAGGTATTTGCCATAAACGATACAGACATCCTTGTATCCACCGTACTCCCGCTCCACATTTACGGCCTGCTCTTTTCCGTACTCCTCCCTTTTGTCTCTCATGCCGTCATCGGCGGAGATATCCCGTATTTCCCCCGGGAGATTATCAGGACGGTCGACCGGACAGGATGTACGGTCTTCATCGGCTCGCCCATGCACTACCGGGCACTTTCTACATCCTCATTCCCTATAACACATCTCAGGCATGCCTTTTCTTCCGGAGGTTTTCTGGAAAAATCCCATAGCCTGCATTTTACCCGCGCAACCGGGACCGGTGTTATGGAGATTTACGGGTCAACGGAAACCGGCGGGATTGCAACCCGCTGCCAGTCCGGGGAACAATCCGCGTGGCAGCCTTTCTCCTGCGTCCGCTGGATGATTCAGGACGGACGGCTCTCGGTGTCCTCCGAG
>DAHXOM010000242.1 GCA_027364825.1 bacterium
GCTTGAAAGATATAACAAAAAAGCTTACTCCTTATGGACTGGTGCTTGCTGTGTATGTGCCGTACACCATGTGGTACTACAACAAAGGCGCTACTGCATTTGTTGATAGCAAAGGTTTTTTATGGACTCTCCTGTTTATACCAGAGGCCATAGTTATATACATAAGAAAGTTCTTTCTTCCCTTTGATCTTACCCCTGTTTACACGGTACCGGCTTTTTCCGATACAGGATTACTCATGGTGTCAGTGGTATTTTTCATGGTGTTGTTTGTCTGGATTATAAGACTTTTTAAACATAAATACTTTTTATTTCTTTTTAGCCTGTCCTGGTTTTTCGCCAACCTTGTTCCTGTCAGTAATATCATTTCCCTGCCCACCAAGATCGCCGACAGGTACATGTATGAAGCTGCGCTGGGGGTATTCCTTATAGCGGGTATCTGGATGACTGATTTTTATAATCGCACGAATATGAAGCGCACTGCTGCTGTTATTTATGCAGCCATTTTTATCCTGCTTGCATTTTTATCCTACCGGCAATCACTCCACTGGAAAGACAGCTACTCCTTATGGAGCTACACGGTTCCCTTACAGCCCGATAGCCCTGTTGCAAGAAATAACCTCGGGGTTTATTATAAGGATCACGGTCAGCCGCAATTGGCAAAACAGGAGTATAAGCTTGCACTCATCTACAACAACTCGTTTATTCCGGCCCTCTGGAATCTTGGCATGATGTATCTTAATCAGGGTGAATATGAAAAGGCCTTCCCTTTGCTGAAGCGCATGTCGGAGATAAAAGCCCCGGAGCAATACTTGGCTTGCAGGGCTGTCGGTGCACTCTACCTGAAATTCTATAATAACCCTGTATTGGCAAAGAAATACTTTGAGATGTCCTACCGGCTGAATCCAAACCAGCCGGATGTACAAACATTAAAGATGATTATAGAGGGGCTGTAAGCCTGAAACAACCTATATCATAATCTCATTGCCTGCCGATCTGCTCTCCAATCTTCGTCGCCAGGCTCATGATCGTGATCTGGGGATTGAGCCTTGTTGATGTCGGGAATAAAGAGGCGTCCGCAACATAGAGTCCTTTTACTTCATAGGTCTCTCCGTCGGGTTTGACGACAGCGGTATGCTCATCGCCACCCATCATCGCTGTGCCCATGGGATGAAAAGCCATCAGCTCCAGCGACCATGCGGGGGGCAATTTCTCAAGCAATTCATCCGCCTCTTTTGCACTATGTATAACAGGTCTGGTGGCAATCTGCGTGTGGACCTCCGATGCACCTGCTGCAAACCAGATCTTTGCCGTTATGGCAATGGACTTAACCATCTTTACATGGTCCTCTTTTGAAAGGGTATAAAAGATCATAGGACTGCCCGTGCCGGATGAAACACTGCCGGAGCCTGTATCGGAGATTAGCGCGCCGAACGAACCCATATAAGCATACCTGTCCATCAAGTCCGAATACCGTTTGCCGGTAAAAGGAATGGACTGTGACAATACGGATGGAGGCACAAACTGCCCCTGTATAAAGATGCCCTCATCCACATACTGGTGTATATTATAACCCTGGGGCACACCGACCCAGCCGTCAACCCGCTCATGAAACAGTGCAGATACCCGTGCCGCCGGATGGATATGCAGGTTCTTACCTATGCGCGGATGTCTTAAGCCATTCTTCTTCAGAAAAACGGGTGTATAGATTGCACCCGCAGACACTACGACATACTTTGCATTTACGGTAATACGCTTTGATGTCGGCTTGCCGTGGAGATCAAGGAATGTGCCTTTTACCCCTTCAACCCTGTTGTTGTTTATCATAAGCTTTACAGCCTTTGCATTCGAATACAATGCCGCACCTTGCTTTATCGCATCAGGAATAAAGTTCAGCATGGTGGCCTGTTTTGCATCCCTTGGACAACCGAACGCACAGAATGCGCAGCCATCGCATTCATAGGCATTCCTCGATATGGTTGCACCGGCAACCCCGAGTGACTCTGTGCCTTTCCTGAAAAGCCCGCTGTTTTTACCGAATATATTTTCCGGCACAGGTTCTACATGGATCTCTTTTTCTACAAATGAAGCAAGCCTATTGTAATCGTCATCGGTCAGCCAGTTTATACCATACTGATCATGCCAGTTTTTAATAACAGATGACGGCAGCCGGTAACACGTTCCTGAATTGATTGTTGTTGTTCCGCCGACAGCCTTGCCAAGGGGTATTATTATCGGCGGTGTGCCGAATGAAGTTATAAATCCGTGGTCCCTGTATGCCGTACTCAGGGCATCACCCGGCATTTGTGTGAAATCCTCCCCGGTAAGATATCTGCCCTCTTCAAGGATAACGGTTTTCATGCCGCCTTTTGCAGCAGCGTATGCAGCTGCTGCTCCGCCTGCACCTGTGCCGATGACACAGACGTCGGCATCTATGCTTATATCCTTATCTGCCCGTGCACCATCGATAAAAACAGGCTTTTTTACCCTTCCCTTGATGTCCTCGCAATGCCGTGTGAAACCGAGCTCGTGTTCGATATCATCAACAGAGTAGTACGAGAGTGTTACAAACAGCTTGAGCACCATCAAAATGCTTCCGCCTATTCTGCCCCCGAAGCTGCCAATGTACTCTGATCGTACGTCCAAATCCATCTTTGAAAGCCTTGTAAATCTGGTGAACAGGGGGAGGTATTCGACGGTGTATAATAGAAACGGAAAAATGAACTTTACAAGAAAGGGGGCATTTTTTAGATAATTTTCAAGCTGTACCAGTGATTTTTGCTTTCTATCGTCGGGCATACCCGGTTTTTGTATGATAGCCTCAAGAAGACTTATAAAGAGCTTTTGTCTGTTCATAGCAACAACTCCTCTCGGTTATTTTACGATTATCTTTTTGATATCATCCATTGGATAATGCTTACCATTGGATGTTGCAAGATCAGCTCCGATTACAAAAGCCGAAGCGGCAATAAGACAATCCGGCAATTCAAGAAACTGCTTTTTTTCTTCCCTTTTATAGAGACCTGCCTTTTCGGCAATATCACGGTTGATATCTACAAGAGTTAAACTATCAATAAGTTCATCGGTCATAGGTCTTTCATGTTCTTTCATGCCTGCGTGAATCTCGGCAACTGTTATAACAGAACAACACGCCGTAACCTCATCTTGAAGTGATATCAAATAATCGCGCGCACTTTCTTTTCCTCTCAGGAAGTTTATAAGAACATCCGTATCGATAAGGATATTCTTCATTTTATGCGGCCCGGGCGTGTAGATTTTCTCAATTTTCTTACAAATATGTCTGTGCCGGATTTCAGCTCAGTATGTTTATCATCTTTCCATGCACCGAAACTATGCTGCAGGGCTTTTTCAAACTTCAGTCGTTTGATTTCTTTGCGCAACGCTTCAGCCACTACTTTGCTCTGCTGCCTTTTGGAAGTATTTTTCTTTAATTCTTCAAGCAGGTCTTCGGGTAAAATGAAGTTTGCCTGCTTTACTGCCATACCCATATTCCCTCCATTTATAGGATTATATATAGG
>DAHXOM010000243.1 GCA_027364825.1 bacterium
GGCAGCGAGTGTTTTGTTCGGCGCCATGATAAGGGTCGTGAGCTGCAGGTGCTGTATGACGTTCGCCATGGTAAAGGTCTTGCCGGATCCCGTGACCCCCAGCAGCGTCTGATGCTTATAGCCTTTATTGAGACCGTCCACAAGCTCCTGTATGGCTCCGGGTTGATCCCCGCTCGGCTGGTAATCGGAAACTAATCTAAACTGTGTCATACTACTATCAAAATAGTATTCACTGCCATGGAAAGTCAACCGGGATTCATGTCCGCAAACCAGATTATGGTATTCCAATGGCAGTGCCGTGGACCATGCCCTTGTTGCAAACAATTTAAGATCTATGATAGTATTCCCGTATGAACCCTGAAGACCTTTAACCAGGGATCACACTGAGATAATGGCAGTTTTAAATGACATTTTAATTATTCTTGCTTTATCCCTCGTAGTATTTGTTGTCTTCAGCCGCCTGAAAATCCCTGCAATCGTCGGCTTTATCATCACAGGCATTATGTCGGGTCCCTTCGGATTTGCCCTTGTAAAATCTATCAGCGATGTCGAAAAACTGGCAGAAATAGGCGTGATGTTCCTCCTCTTTACCATAGGGATTGAGTTTTCGCTGAAAAAGATGTTTCAGATGAAAAGGCTGGTGCTCCTGGGAGGAGCCCTGCAGGTTTCAATAACGGTCATCACGACCTTTTTTCTCTGCCGCGTGCTGGGGCAGCCCGCAGGCAGATCGGTATTCATAGGTTTTATCGTATCCCTGAGCAGCACGGCCATTGTTTTGAAGACCATGCAAGAAAGAGGGGAACTGGACAGTCCCCATGGTGTGATAACGCTGGGAATATTGATTTTTCAGGACATCATTGTTGTCGGCATGCTCCTCGTTACACCATTGCTCTCGGGTGCTTCCGCAGGCATCGGCAAACCATTCCTCATGGTCCTGCTCAAGGGCATCGTCATCATATCCCTGGTAATCGTCAGCGCCCGTTGGATAGTCCCCAGAATGCTGTACCTTGTTGCAAGGACAAAAAGCAGGGAGCTGTTTTTGTTGAGCGTGATCCTGATTTGTCTTGCCATCGCATGGGTAACAGCAAGCCAGGGATTGTCTTTCGCTCTGGGTGCATTTCTGGCGGGACTCATCGTATCCGGGTCCGAATACAAGCGTCAGGCTCTCGGGGATATCATACCCTTTCGCGACGTTTTTATCAGCTTTTTTTTTATTTCAGTCGGAATGCTCATGGACATCGGCTACTTCATCCGGCATCCCGTCCTTATCCTTGCGGCTTTTTTAGGTTTCATGATTATGAAAGCCGTTATTGCGGGAGGCATTACCTCTCTGTTGGGTGCGCCGATCAGGACTTCCATCCTGGTCGGCATAGCGCTGAGCCAGATCGGCGAGTTCTCGTTCCTCTTGTTAAAAACCGGCCTTGACCGTGCTATTTTAACCAATGGTCTCTATAACCTTTTTCTCTCGGCATCTGTGCTCACCATGATGGCAACCTCGTTTATGATAAGTCTATCGCCGTTTTTTGCGGAATCGGTCCTGAGTTTATCGCTATCCAGGAAGCTTCGGGACGGCCATTACAGGATCCCGGACAGCGGCGCTCCCGGCAAAAAGGACCACCTCATAATTATAGGGTATGGTATCAACGGCAGGAACGTTGCGCTTGCTGCAAAAGAATCGGGTATCCCTTATGTTATCATAGAGATGAATCCCGATGTAGTGATTGGGGAACAAAAAAAGGGAGAGCAGATATTGTACGGCGATGCTACGCACGAGGCTGTCATCGGTCATGCGGGAGTACATGCTGCAAGGGTTGTGGTCGTAGCGATTAATGACCCGGCTGCAGCTCGAAGGATTACGGAGATTATCAGGAAGATTAGTATAAATGTTTATCTGATAGTAAGGACGCGGTATATCAAAGAGATGGAATCCCTGTACCGGCTTGGAGCGGATGAGGTAATCCCCGAGGAATTTGAAACCTCGATAGAGATCTTCTCCCGCGTACTGGGCCGGTATCTTATACCGAAAGATTCTATAGAACAGCTCGTGACGAGGATACGTTCCGACGGATACGAGATGTTCAGGAGCTTCTCCGACGGCGCCCATGCATCTAGGAAGAAAAAGGCACCGCCTGGTCACGATTCAGGCAAGAGTTAAATCCCAAAGCCGCGGGAATTATCTGCAGAGGGCGAGGAACGGGCAATATTTGCAGGTGTTCTCATCCGCATCATCCCGGATGAAGGGTACCGAAGGGTCGAGGATTTCCGCGATAAGCGTTTTTAACGACGGGATAAATATTTTTTCCATGAGCTCTCCCCGGAGGTGATCGGATTTTGCATCGAACAGCGGTCTGTTTATCCTGTCCTTGTTCCTTATCATGGAGAGGCTTGCATTGAGGTGTTCCCAGCCCGCACCGGTGATGTTCAGCTCATCCGTATTATGATTACAGAGGTAAAGATACATGGGCAGCTGAAAAGATACAATAAGCTCCTGCATGTCTTCTCTCGTAGCAAGAGCCTGGCCATTGTTCAGCATATCCTTCAGCTTTGACACCTTTGGAATCTTTGCCATGCTGCCTGTTTTGTAGTCGATGATCAAGTACTCGTTATCTTTCTTATCAATCCTGTCTATCTTACCGTGGAAGCGGACAGGGGTCCCGGCAATGGAATCAAAAGGCGCGTAAAGTTCTTTTTCAAGACTTATTATGTGCGGCTGATGCAGCCCGTCCTGCCTGATAAACCCCTTGAGCAGCCTTTTTATGATTTCCTGAAGCAGGAAGAACTCTCCATTCTCTTCTCCGTGAAATTTCGTTTTAAATTCCTTCTCAATAAGCCTTTCAAGGATAGCATCGTGGGATTCATGATGAGCATACGTCTTGTGCAGATGAGCGGTATAGAATATCTCGAGTACCCTGTGAACAAACAACCCGATGTCCTTTGCATCAATCTCCTCTCCCAGTTCCTCTGTTTCTTTTAAGCCAAGGATATAATGATAATAAAACCTGGCCGGACAGTCTATGTAGGTATCTACTGCGCTTGGGGAAAGCCCCTTCTGCGACATGATACCCCCGATTACCTGCATGATGCCCGGGGTTTTTTCTATCGTTGTCCTGTTTTGACCATGAACCTCCGTTTTAAATTGCTGTTTCACGAATCCTATACTGCCGGAAGACCCCGTGCTGCTCCCAGTCCCGAATTCAAGGAGTTTCTTTTCTTTCTTCTCCTCCTCCCAGAGTATCTCTTCAATGAACCTGCTTCTTTCTGCGTCGTCACCCTTTTTATAAACAAGGTGCACCTCCCGGGCGCCTTTGATAAGCCTCCTGAAATGATACCGGAAAACATACTCGTGTTCCCGGTACGTCGGCAGTCCGAGAGCCTTCTTGACCTGAAACGGAAGAAGAGGCTCATAGCGGGACACGGACGTCACAACACCCTCGTTGCAATCCAGCAGGACCACCCTGTCAAAATTGAGCACCCTTGTTTCCAGCAATCCGAGTATCTGTAATCCTGTCAACGGTATACCGTTGAAGGGTATGGTCTGCATCTCCGCAGAACTGTTGAACAGGGCAAAGAGCCTTTGCCGTTCGAATTGTTCTTCTTTAAACTCCGCATGCCGCAGCACCTCTATGATATCCATCAATCCTTTAATAAAGGACAATGAAAATTTATACCGGAGCGCTGAGCTGTCCCTGAGAATGGACTGTATGACCTTATCGAGGGAGCCGGCAAAATCACGGACCGTGAGCCTGTCAGGCTCGAACGGTCTGAAAAACAACGTGTGCAGCTCACGGATATATGATTTTATCATGTCCGCATCGATTGGCTTTTCTTCCGTATATTGCAAGCCGTCCGTCACCCGATCATACACCGCGTCGTTTTCGATATCTTCCAGCGTAAGGAATACTTTACCCTTGTTTACAAGGTATCCTTCCATCTGCTGGACAACGGCATGGACGGTTTGCTCATGCATACCTTTAACATAAGGATGTTTCAGCACCCGCAAATAATCTTTTGCATAATAATGCCTATGGTTCCCTTCCGGCTCTGTCCTCCCCGATGCCTGTGCATTGAAGATGCCGTTAATCAACGTGTAAAACGGCGTTCGCTTCAGGGGGTACCCCATGGTTACATTATAATCGTAGGGAACATAATCCATAACGTTTGACAGCAGGGGTAACAGGGTGCCTGCGTCGGGTAAAACTATTGCGGTTTTAGCCAGACCATGACCTTCATCCTTCAAGATGTCGTACACCGATTCAACTTCTTCATGTGTACCGGAGGCTTCATGCAATACTATTTTTTGCGGCCCGGCATCTGCCGGCGATTCATTGTTCAAGCGGCCGTTTCTCTGCAGCTCTGCACCGAGGCTCACCTTCAGCTGCTGAACAGCGTCATCTTCCGCTTCTATCTGGGTTAAGAATGCGTTTTTCCCATTTTTCAGCAAGGTCCGGATAACCTCTGACTCTGCCCTGGTAAGTGCGATAAGGCCGGCAAAACAGATATGGTCGAATTCATCGAGTGATTTATCCCCGATACTGCGGGCTGCCGCAGAATAGTTTGTTCCCCGTGTTGTAAGGTGTGCCTGGTCAAGCCTGCTATGGAACTCCGCCCGTATCTCGGCGAAATGCCCGAGCAGCTTCTTGATGCCTTCATGCATGTCCGGCATGTTTATGGAGGTAATAGTGCTGTCTTTTACAAGTTCTGTGTCAAACTCCTCGATCACCTTGAATATCTCGATGCCCCAGAAAACAAAGTCTTCAAAGCTTTTAAAGGTATGGCCTTCCACTATCGTATCCAGTCCCTGGACGATGGTAAATAGTTCGTATACCGCGTCCAACAATTCTATCTCCCGGGCATTCCTGTCGGCCACGTAGCCCATAAACTCCGTTATGGTAAAGATACGGGGCGGGAAGAAAGATGATTTTAATATTTCCGAGAGATAGTTCGTGAGATAAATGCCCGGCCGTTTCCCGGGGAATACCACGGCATACCTTGAGAGGTCATTCGTTGCGCCTGCACGCTGAATCAGACTGTTCCCGGTATACGCAATGAGATCTTCTTTATAGGAGAATGCTTCTATAAAAGCCATACATTACCCTTATTCTTTTTCTTTTTTATACCTCAAAGACTCTTTGTAATAGGGTCGTATCCTGAACGTAACCCCGAGCGACTCTGCAACCGCCCTGGTAGCAGGGACATCACTGTTCGGAAGCCCGACCATGGTTGCCGTCACATCATGGAAGCGCGTTTTGGCCAGCCGTATAAACTCAAGGACAGCTCCATAAGAAGCCTCGCCGTACTTGTTGTTGCACAGCTTTATATACGTCCTTGCATCCGGTGCGTTGAGACTCACCGAAACTGCGTCTATATATTGACTGAGTTCCTTTGTTATATCCCTTCCATAAACCAGATTCCCGAGCCCGTCCGTATCGAGCCGTACTGTTTTCGTGCCGTCCTCTTTCAGCCACCGGGCGACGGACAGCAGTAGGTCAAGCCGCTGTGTCGGCTCGCCAAAGCCCACAAACACCACCTCGTCATACCGCGGCAGTCTCTGTATCGCATTGATGATCTCTTCGAATGACGGCTCTCTCTTGAACAGCTTCAATGGATAATCTTTCACGTAGTAGTCGTTTTTGAACTTAGGGCAGAACACGCATACGTTGGTACACCTGTTTGTTATATTCAAATAAAGTTTGTTATCCAGCGGATACACGATCGTTTGCTCCACCCCGATGCCGAAGGCCTTGTGCGCGTTGTCCAGCAGTAAGCCGGAGAGTTTATCCTCATCGATATGCTTTATTTCCGATATTGCCTTGAGCACATACGCTGTGTAAGCAGGTTCATTCCGTTTTCCCCGGTGCGGTACCGGTGATAAAAACGGACAGTCCGTTTCTACCAGCAGCCTGTCGACCGGTAATCGTGCAACCGCGTCCCGCAATGATTGCGCGTTCTTAAACGTTATAATCCCGTTGACGGCAAGGTAAAAGCCGAGTTCAATGGCCTCTGCCGCCTGTTCCATGTCACCGCCATAACTATGGATAACACCAGCGACATCACCCGCGTGTAATCTCTTCAGTATGTTCATGGATTCTTTATTTGCGTCCCTGCTGTGGATTACAAGGGGTAAACGCCTTTGCCGTGCAAGTTCTATAAATGCCTCAAAGGCCTTTATCTGGATTTCTTTCGGTGAAAGCATATAGTGGTAATCAAGCCCGACCTCGCCGATCGCGATGACCTTCGGGTCATCCGCAAGCCCGGCTATTTCACGGAGGGACTGTTCGTCGAACAGGGACGCTTCATGCGGGTGCAGTCCCACGGTCGCATAGATATTTTCGTGTGCATGTGCGATTGCAATGGCGTCATGATTGCCCTTCATGCCCATGCCGGAGCCTATGTTGATT
>DAHXOM010000248.1 GCA_027364825.1 bacterium
CTTTCTATAATATATCCATACCACCTATTGGCTTACGGATCACTTACAGATTGCATTTTTTCTTTATTGTGCTTGCATATTTTACATAACTATTGTAAATAAATTCACTAATGACGCGGGATGAATTGATAAAGTATATAGCCGACCGTAAGGATAAGGCCATTTAGCTTTCAAGTATAAAGCTGGCCGGCGAAAACTTGAGGGGGCTTAATCTCAAGCATGTCAAGATGAGAAACTCTGACCTGTCTGGTGCTGATCTGTCCGATGCTCTCCTTGATAACACCGACTTGTCATTCTGCATGTTAAAAGAGGCAAAGCTCACCGGAGCTTCGATCAAATCGGCAAACCTTCAGGGCGTAAATCTCACAAAGTCAGATGCGAGAAACGCAAACTTTTCCGGCTCGAACCTGCAGGAAGCAAACCTGTCTGCAGCAACACTTGAGCATACCAATTTTACCGGATGCCACATGGGAAAGGCGACGTTAACTGGTATTAACGGGAAAGAGGCTACGTTTGATGCCGTCCGTGCCCCGGGCATTAAGCTCAACAAGGCATTACTGTACCGGTCGAGCTTCGTGAATGCAAATATAGAATCCTCTGACCTTTCAGAGTCCGATCTCCGCGGTACAGATTTTTCCGGCGCCACGCTCAAGGGTACAAACATTCAGAAGGCACTCCTTGCCGGCGTTTCGTTCAGAAAGGTGTTTATGCCTTCGAGTGACCTGCGCAATCTCAATCTCTCAGGACTCGATATGTCTGAAGCTGTTATTACCTCTGCACAGATGAACAATATCAATCTTACAGATACGAATTTAAGAGGTGCAAACCTTGAAGGCTCTCAACTGGATTATGCCCAGATTTCAGGTGCCATCATGGACTATGCAAAATTGGACAACGCGGTGTTGACAGGATCCACCCTGGAACGGTCAAGCATGTCCCACGTTTCCTGTATGAACACGAATTTCTCAATGGCAAACATGAAAGGTGTCATACTCAGTCACGCTATGGCGACAAGGGCCGTATTTAAAGAAGCCAACCTGTCAGGCGCGATCATGGATAACAGTGTCTTCTCGTCCGGTGATTTCAGCAGCGCGAATCTGAGCAATGCGGATATGCGAGAGTCGGAGATGGAAGGCGTGTCTCTTCATAATGCAATACTGACTCAGGCGCAGATCACGAGAAGGACCATCAAATCGGTATGCCCATGGTGCGGGTATCAACAGGACACAAAGGAGCAATGCGAGAAGTGCGGCAAGCCCATGAATATTCCGGAGCCTGTTATCAAAAATTTATATTCTCTTGTCCTATTGCCGATAATAAGCATTATCGCAGGGCCCATAGTCTTCATAATAACGGGCACACGGTATATCCATGCAGGATTGATCCCTCAATGGGTCTTTTATCCCCTGTTTCAGGCGGGTATACTCTTAACCGTGCTGAGCCTTCTTATGTCTGGAATAATCTTTGCCCTGTTACGGCGGAACCCGTTGAATGAAGGCGGGGGATATCTCAAGAGTGCGATTGCCTTATCAGCGATAAACTTTCTAATCTATGCACTCATACTTTTCTGATTGTATCAAATGCCCTCACTGTCTTATAAATATAAAGGCAGCCAGTATGAAACGATTTATGTCATAGATAAGGACTCTGTCAGCGCAGGCAGATTGCCCTCCAATGATATCTCCCTTCTCGACGTGAGTGTGTCAAGGAACCACTTTGTCATAAAAAGGGAACAGGACGGATATTATCTCTATGACAACGGCAGTTCAAACGGTACAATCCTGAACAACAGAAAAATAGGTGACGGGACAAAATTGCATGATCAGGATCAAATCACAGCAGGCAGTGTTGTGTTTGTTTTTAAAGACGATGAACTTACAACTATCAAAGAGGTCCCGGCAAAAGAACTCGACAGCATAGCGGTCTCACCGTCGCTCTTAAACAACGTTTATTTCGATATAATATTTTCAGTTGCACGGGAGAGTATCTATGCTACCGACCATACCGGTTTCTATTCGAACACCATAAAATTAATCTGTGACGCCATAAAGGCGGAGTATGGAGCAGTACTGTTTACCGATGAAAAAACCGGGGAACTTGTGCTGAAAGCCGCCAACTACGAAAACGGGCCCGGCATCCGGGGCATAAGTTCTGCCATACTGAACAGATCCATAAAGAACAGGGCAGGCTTGCTGGTAAAAAATGCCGTAGAAGACAACAGGTTTGCCGGTGACCGTACCATACAGAATATGGGTATAAATTCGGCGCTGTGCGCACCGCTGTGGGAAAAAGAATATATCTACGGAGCGCTCTATGCCGACCGCAGGCTCAATCAGACCCCCTTCAATGAGGAGCATCTCCATTTTGTCACGATTATGGCGAACCTGCTCGCATTGAATGTTGCACATGAACGTTTGACCCAAAAGATTATAGATGAAAAAAATATAACGGATCAGATCAAAAGGTTCGTACCGATTGAGGCCGTTTCGAGCCTGTTGGATATGATTAAAAACAATCCTTCTGAAATGTGGAATGTACAGGCAGTTGAAAGGACTACGGTTATGTTCGCGGATATAGTCGGTTTCACATCGCTCACGGAAAAAAATGAACCGGAAGCCATAGCAAAACTCCTCAGGGCATTCTTCGAACAGGCCACGAGTATTGTATTGTCAAATGGAGGATCCATAAACAAGTTTCTCGGAGACGGTTTTATGGCTGTATTCGGCACCCCCCTGTCCCACCCCGATGATCCGGACAGGGCTATACGATCGGCCATAAAACTTCTTGAATGGGTAAAGGCCGGGGCCGGTGGAATGGCCATATCACTAAGGATAGGTATAGATACAGGTCCGGTAACCGGTATCATGGTTGGCTCCCCTCAAAGGCTTGAATATACCATCATCGGTAATTGTGTTAATGTCTCATCACGGCTGCAGGCAAGGGCAGATACCAACCAGATACTTATTTCAAGCGAAACGAACGGGTTTCTGCAATCTCCGTTTAACACAAAGCTTGTCGGCGAAATAACGGTGAAAGGCAAAGAAAACCCGGTACGGGCATATCAGGTGATTTTCTAAAGCAAGGAAGGGGTTTCATGGAACGTCGGTTATTGAGGGGGCTATTATGAAGATACTTGTTGCAGGAGCAGGGGCAATCGGTTCTGTTATCGGAGGGTTTTTAAACAAAAAAGGCTACGACGTCACCCTTGCAGGAAGGGGGGAACACATCCGCCGTATTAAATCCCACGGTTTAATGATAAAGGGCATCTGGGGGGAGTACAACCTGCAGGAGCTCGAAACAATCGAGCCTCATGAGTTACCGGCAAAGGATACATTCGATATCATCATTCTGTGTGTAAAGAGTTATGATACACTCGAAGCCATAACCATCTACGCTCCCCTGCTGAAAGAAAGGGGCGTTTGTGTTTCGTTCCAGAACGGCCTCGGCAACATGGAGAAAATAGCATCGGTAACCGGGGATACAAGGACAGCAGGGGCAAGGGTCATATTCGGCGCTGAAGTACCGGAACCGGGCACGGTCAACGTTACGGTCTATGCGGATCAGATCGTTATCGGCCCCTTCCGGCAGCAAAACAACCCCAACAAAGGCATGCTTGAAGAGCTTGCAATGCTGATCAACACCAGCGGTATACCTTCTTACTATGCGGACGACGTGTATCCGCATCTATGGGCGAAGATGTTTTACAATTGTCCTCTGAACCCGTTGGGCGCCCTGTTCCGGCTGACCTATGGGGAGCTCGTGAAAAACATGGATATTGTCTCCATCATGGACGATGTTGTGAAAGAGGCGCATACGGTTGCAAAGGCAATGGGTATAAACATGCCGTGGGAAAAGCATACCGACTTCCTTGATCTGTTTTATGCCGCACTGGTACCGTCGACTGCCGGGCACAGGGCGTCCATGCTTCAGGACATGGAAAAAGGAAGGAGGACCGAGATCGATGCACTCAACGGTGCCGTTGTAAACTACGGCCGCACACTCGGCATTCCTACCGATGTAAATGCAACTCTGGTGCTCATCATCAAGGCCATGGAGCATCTCCGCGTCTCTTAGACCGTCCGCAGAACATGGAGTGCTGTAAGGAAGAAAGCTGGATGAGATCGTCTTCCGTGTAGCTCAAGGCTTTCTCCAGGAACGAGCTTCTGTGCGCGCCTTATAAAGCCTTTCAGTAAAGCCGCCCTCGGTCAGGAATTGCTGTTCGAGCTTCTGAAGCTGCCGTCCCAGAAGATAACTGGCCTGGTTGACAAGGCAAATCAAAGTATTTGCGGCAACCTCCGGGTCCGTCATGTTCGATACGTCCGACCTGGCCGACTTGTCTGACTGATACTTTCTTCTCACCGCAAGCGCCTCCGGTGAATCCTTGCTCCAGAGACGCAAGCCACGCTGGCGGAGAAAAGCTTCAAAGTCCAGCAGCAGTTCCTCCAGACTCGCACGGGCAACACCGGTCAACTTGAGCTCGGTCTTCTTGGAGGTTGCAGAGGCCATGCTGCCCTCTGCGATGTTCTGCACACCGCTCCGCGCTGCCTGCACCATCTGATCATGGGTGCGCGAGCGGCGATCAATAAAACGGTTACAAAAAACCACGGTTGCATCATAAACCATCTCGGCAACCTGATAAGACCTCAGATTCCGGTATCCGCCATGCGGCGGAATGAGGCGGGAATTTGAATTTTGATTATAAGTTTCCATTATGCCGGACAGTATTATTGTATATATTCGTTTATGTCAAACTAAAACGAAATAGATTTTGTTCTGTTTTCCTTACGCTCTCAGGAATTGCGACAACTGCGGTAGCGTACTCATTGAATGTCTACCCGGAAATGCTGATTCATCCCCACGCTTGTGGGGAACACCGGTGTTGGCGCAATCGGTTTCATATTTTTTCCCATCAGCGGCAACTAATTTCAGTCCGTGACAAAATGTCACGACCTCGCTTCCCTCCTCCATTTGTTGCCATGTCCGATGCGCAGCCTTACGTTCTTCAGAATCGCAGCAACTGCCGCACGCACCCGCATGGGGCGTGACTAAGTATACCCATCCATGTACCGGAGTCGAGATCGTTTCAATCCACGCCACCGCGTGGGGGGCGACACGATAGTTTTGCCGGCGTTTTTGCCATATTGCGGGTTTCAATCCACGCCCCCGCGTGGGGGGCGACCCATCTGTTTATCGTTTAGCTAATACCGAGATGGACGTTTCAATCCACGCCCC